>JAYTRT010000649.1:0-10601 GCA_043746045.1 Actinomycetota bacterium
TATCGCGTTTGGGAAGAGTGTGGGAGGAGCGCGCCGCCTCGCGCAAACCAACCTTCCGGCAATGTGACGCGAACGGGGGCGTCGGCAACGGCGCTTTCACACGGGCATCAGTGACGAATTCTGGTCAGACGTTGCGAGGGTCGATGGCACTTGCACAAGCATGCGTTTGATCGTGGACATCGCGGGCGTGCGCTCCAGCGAGCGCGTCGGCCGCTCCAAGCAAAAGGCCGACGTCACCTCCAAAGGGCCTGTATCTCCCGGCGCCGATGCGCTCGGTCGAGCCCGCGCAGATCAACGGACCCGTGTTCAGTCACGAGTACATCAATATCGTGTGAAGGGGTGCTCGCGGGAAAGTCGAGGCGTTCGACGAGGGTGCTGCGACCTGACCTTTTGGTCGGCACGGCGATGATACTCAAACCCCGAACCGATGTCGCTGCGGCTGCGGCATAGTCTGGCTGGCCCCCGATGCCGGCGAGTGCCGAGTGGTTCGCTCCTTCGACGTTGACCTGCCCGTCGAGGTCGACCTGGAGTGCCGTATTGATCGCGATCAGCGGTGGCCCCTCGGCCAGCCGTCCGGGATGATGTGTGCACTCGACGCCGTCCAGAACAGGGCGGCCATCGGCCCAGTCGTACAGTACGGTCGTACCGGCTAGATACGTGCCGAGGGGAATTCCGAGCAAGAGTCCGCGCTGGTCGAGTTCGACCACGTCGTCGGTGAGGATTCCGCTGTCGATATGCACGGCGACTTTGAGTTGAGACAGCACCGCCGCCCCGAGGGGCCCGGGCGCGTACTGCACCCGGTCGCCGGTCGAGACGTGGGCTAACACGCGCTCGGCGATGTCGCGATCGATGTCGGTCGGTGTCTTCCACGCGTAGTGCGGGACGGCGGTTCCGGCCGTGCCGACGACGTTCAATTGGTTGCTTAGGCGTCGTCCGCGGTCGGCTCGGGGTGCCTTCGGATTTTCGACGACTGCGATCTGTGCACCAGTGAGGAGCGCCGATCGCAGCCAGGACACTTCGGTCGTCAAGGAGAATCCGGAATCGTCCCGACGTGCAGCGAGCACGACCAGATCGGGTCGCATTGCGCGCCCGAGCAGTGCAGGAACCGCACCCATGCGTACCGGAAGCTGTTGCACTTGGCCCTCGTCGATCGGGCGTCGCAACGAGTAGCCCCCCATTAGCGTCACCACGCGAGCAAACGCGGTGAGATCGAGTCCGTCGGGAGCTATGGGCATCCATCCCAGGAGGAGCGTTACGTCGCTCTGTTGTCTGACCGCATTGGACAGTTCTTCGGCGACGGTCAGCGGGGTGCCGACACCATCAGCCCAAGCAATCGTCATGCCGGACCGGATCAACTCGGTCAACGATCGATTGGTGCTGGAAGTCAGCATTCGACCGAACTGTTGACTCACTCTTGGGACTCGGGCGACGCAAGATAGGCAACCACCGACTGACAGAACCGGGCCGCAAGGACGCCATCGAGGACGCTGTGATTGCAGGTGAGGCTGAGGGTCAGACGAGGCGCGATATCGATCTCCCCGTCGAGCAGCGTGAGTTCGTCGCGCATGCGGCCGACGCCGACAGTCCCTGCAGTCGGAGGTTTGATAATCGGCGTGAAGCCGTCTACATCGAAACTGCCCAGCGTGGTCACTGAGAACGTGCTGAGTTCCCGGTCGGTCGGGAGGTCGATGCAGACTGGGTCAGACAATGTCATCGTGTTCCGTTCGTTGGTCGTCGGTGGGTACAGGGGCGAACGCGCCGAGTCGTCAATGCCGACGACAGGCCAGCGCGTCCGCCCCTGAGGCGTTTATGGCTGATAGAGCTCGAAGTGTCCGGCCCCAGTCACGAATCCGGATTTCGGGATGTTCTTGCCTGTCACCAGAGGGCTGTCCATCCAGAACGTGGTGGCTGATGGCGTCTTGCCTGCCAGTAACTCGGCGAGCATGTTGCATGCAATGACGGCCGTGCCCTCGAGGTCGTTGGCGGCGGTGGCGGCGAAGCTTCCGCCGGCTCTGATCATGTCCAGTGCGGTGGAGTCGCCGTTGAAGGACACCACGAACTGAGAACCTTTCGCGCTGTCAACGGCCTTTGCTGCGCCCTCGCCGATCGTGTCGAACGACGCGTAGACAGCGTTGATCTCTGGATTTGCTTGGATTGCCTGCTCCACCTTGGCTTGAGTGTCGGCCAATGCGTTGGAGATGTCGACCTCAACCTCGACTACCTTGATGTCCGGAAACTCGGTGTGAGGCCCGACCATAGCTTTGAATGCGTCGGCGCGCTGACGGAGACTGGGCGTGACCCTGGCGTTGGCGATCAGGACCGTGCCCTTGGCAACGCCTTTGTTCTGCGCCGTCAATCGGTCGATGACGTACTGGCCCACGCGAGCTGCGCTTTGGAACTCGAGGCCGGTGATGGAGTAGGTCCCGCTCCGCTGTCCCCCCCAAGCGGTCACGACGGGCCGCTTGGCGTCACCGGCAGCCTTGAGTTGTGCGTCGAGCGCTCCTCCGGAAACGTCGTTGGCGACGTTATAGATGGCGTCGACCCCCGCGGCATTGGCTTGTTCGAACGCAGGTGTTGCCTGGGTGCCGCCCTTGGCATCGAATACTTGGGTGGTGCCGCCATTGTCGGCGACGCATTTGGTGACACCTCCCTGAATGCGGTCGACCGGTTCGAGGCCCGGTGCGAGAGAAATTATTCCGATCTTCTTACCCTTGAAAACTGTGTAGTCCGCCGATGGTGTGGGCTTCCCGGACGCACCGCTCGTGCTCGTTGCCGCCGAAGACGCCGTGCTTGCGGCCGTCGTTGCGGCGGTCGTGGCCTTGTCGCTGCCGCAGCCCGCGACTCCGATCATCATCGCTGTAATGCCGAACAGTGACGCTCGGATTTTGTGTTGATACATGGTTAACCCCCTGTGATGTCCGTGTCCTAGTGGAAACGCGGATGCTTGCACCGTTGGGTACCCCAACGGTGCCCGCCGTGAGCTCCCGGCGGGACCTCACGGCAAAGGACTATTTCGAAGGGCCGGGTTTCGGCCATCCTGTTGTGCGTCGAGCCACGCGTCGATGCGTTGCTTAGTTGATTCAGTGCCGACGACCGCAAGGAACGACCGCCCTTCGGTGCGAAAGCCGTCGGCGCTGCGGACCCGCCCTCCGGCCAACGCCCGCTTAGCCGCAGCGATCACGGCTGGTGTGTTGCGTGCGATTCCCTCTGCGAGATCAATCGAGCGCCCGACCGGATCAGTATCGACGATCTGCACCAATCCGAGACGGCGAGCCTCGGTGCCCGAAATGGACTCACCGGTCAGCACGAGCATCGCCGCATTCCCGAAGCCGATCAGCTCTGGGAGGCGTTGGGTGCCCCCGGCCCCTGGGACCAAGCCCATCCGTGTCTCCAGGACTCCGAGCCGTGCTCGGGGCGCAGCCACACGTATATCTGCAGCGAGTGCGAGCTCCAGCCCGCCGCAGGTTGCCTGCTTCGGCACGGCGACCACCACGCCGTTGGGGTAGGACTCGACCGACTCGATCGCGTTGAGCCATGGTCCCCAGTCCGAGATCGGCCGACCCTCGGACATTTCGCGTACTTCGGAGAGCTCGGCGTGGACTACATCAAGGATGAGTACCAACACGGGCGGTTCGGTGCGCCCGGCACAACTGGTGACATGCGCGGCGAGTTGGCGCGCACCTTCGATGTTCATCGTGCGACGCTTGCCGCCGTCGTACCGCAGCACAGCGATGTGGTCGTCCCGCTCGACAATCCAGTATGCGCGCGGTGACGAAGAGTTCGGATCGCTCATGGTGCTCCTGTGGTTTCGGGGGTTGCTGCATAGCACAAGTGGAGGATGTCGGCTTCGGCAACTGGTCGGTGCAGTTCGCCGACGAGGCGCCCTTCACGCAGCACGATGACACGGTGCGCGATGGCAGCGACCTCCTCGAGGTCCGATGACGCGACGACCACAGCGATGCCGTTGGCCGCAAGGCCGCTGATCAGCCGAAGGATTTCGGTCTTGGCCCCGACGTCCACGCCTTTGGTTGGCTCGTCAAGCATCAGCACCTTGGTGTTCCTGCCGACCAGCCATCGTGACAACATCGCCTTCTGCTGGTTCCCGCCCGACAGCGTCGAGATCACCTGCTCGGGACCCGTCGTCGCGATACGCAGTCGATCTATCTCGGCCAGCGTCTGCTCAACTTCGCGGCCGCGATGTTGTGTAGGCAGCCACTTCGATCTGCGGAAGTGGCGCAGATGGGCCAGCACAATGTTCTCGCGAACGGAGCGCCGCCCGATCAAGCCCTGGTCGCGTCGTTCCTCGGGGATAAGCGCGATTCCGGCACGAATCGCATCGGCAGGTGAGCGAAAACGCACCAGTTTTCCGTCTATCAGCAGCTCACCACTGGAAGGTCGGAAATGCCCGAATACGTTCATCAGCAACGATGTGCGACCTGAGCCGACAAGGCCGCCTACCCCGAGGATTTCGCCTGCCCGAAGCGCGAAGCTGATGCGGTCGAGCGGGCCACCGGCAAGTCCTCGAGCCTCGAGCACGACGTTGTCGCGCGGCGGGGCCAATTCTCCGAGCGTGTCGATCTCACCGGCCTCGCGACCGATGATCGCTGCGACGAGCTTGGTGCGGTCAAGTGCCTCGATTTGGTGTCGACCGACCGTCTGGCCGTCCTTCATCACAGTGACTGCCTGTGCGATTCGCAGGATCTCGCCGAGACGATGAGAAACGAACAACACAGCGATGTTTCGAGCTTGCAAACGAGCGACAGCCGCAAAGACAAGCTCGACCTCGGCATCGGACAACGCGACCGTCGGCTCGTCCATCACGACGATGCGGGCGTCTCCGCTGCACGACCTGGCGATGCCGACCATCCATCTTTCGGCAACGCTCAAGGACGAGAGTTTCGCAGCAGGGTCTACGTCGATGAAACCGCGGAGCACCTCTCGGGCCGCTTGTTCGCCCTTCCGTCTGGACACGAGCAAACCGGTCCGCGGGAGTGGCTGACCGAGGAGGATATTCTCTGCGACCGTCAGCCGCGGCACAAGTGCGACGTCCTGGTGAAGGAAGCGGAGGCCGAGCCGATAGGCATCGGCCTCGTTGCGGATTTCGACCGCGACGCCGTCGATCTTGATGACGCCTGACTCGCGATGTTGCGCGCCCGCGAGGATCTTGATCAGCGTTGACTTGCCGGCTCCATTCTCACCAACAAGGCCGTGGACAGTCCCCGCATCGATCTGCAGCGATGCGCCATCCAGGGCGCGCACGCCCGGGAACTGCTTGCACAGATCCTCAATCTCGATGAAGTGGTGCTCGGACATACTTCTCCGGTCGTCGACACTCCCCCAAGAGCGTCCTCGATGCGAACTCTAACGAACGTGCGACCAAAAAGATAGCCAATAACCAAACCAACGTTCGGTTAACTATCGCTTTCATTTCGCGCCTGACTGTGCCAACGTAGCGCCGTGGGGAAGTTCGAGCGCCATTGTGGCTGAGGTAGTGAATGTGACGTTTGGCCTGGGGGACATGTGAACGAAACGATGGCGGATCCAGTCCTGGATCCCGAAAAGTGCGCACCGGCGGCAGTTCGCGCCGCTCGACGCGCCACGGGCGAACCGGACACGGGGCAGCGTGTGCTCACGTTCGCGTCACGCTACGGAACGTTGGTTTTTCTTGTTGTGCTGCTGGTGCTGTTCACCGTTTTGTCCGAGATCGTCCTTGGTCAACAGCGGTTCTTCACTGGAGCGAACCTGTCGCTCGTCCTCCGGCAGTCGGCTGTCTTGGCGATCCTGGCCGGTGGGTTGACGGTGGTGCTCATCCTTGGCGAGTTCGACTTGTCGATCGCCGCGTCACTCACACTCGGCGGCGCGATGTTCGCCCAGATCGTCCAGGGGACCTACGTGCTGACGTGGCCGCAGATCCCGTTCACGGGAGTCGGTGGCGGCGCCGTTTTCGGAACCAGTTGGCAGTCGTCGATCGGATTCGCTCTTGTGGCAACGTTGCTGTTTGGACTTCTCCTCGGACTGATCAACGGTGTTGTGGTCTCCTACTTCGGGGTTACGGCCTTCATCGCTACGCTCGGAATTGCCGGCATCGTCGAGGGCTATCTGATCCGACTCACCGGAGGTCGATCGGTCCAGCTTCCAGAGCGTGTCACCAACACAGCGCAAGGAACTCTCTTCGGCTGGACCGCACCGAAGAGTTGGTTGTGGCACCTCCGATTGTTCGGCGGTGATTTCGAGTTCAACCTGTCCGGGTTGAGCCTGCCGCTGATTGCTCTCGCCGCCCTGGTCGTGCTCGGTCTACTGTGGACGTTTCTCAATCACACCGAAGCGGGCCGCAAGATGGACGCGGTCGGCGGTAATCCGGAGGCGTCTCGCCTAGCGGGTATCAACGTCCGCCGCTACCGCCTGATGGCGTTCGTGCTCTGCGCTGTTGTTGGTTCGTTCGCAGGCATTGTTCTCGCGTCTGGCCGGACGGGTTCTGCCGTCACGTTGGTCGGCAATCAGAGCTCCTACTTGTTGCAAGCGTTCACAGCGTGCTTTCTGGGCGCAGTGACGCTGCGAGAAGGAGAGTTCCACATCGTCGGCACAGTCGTGGGCGTCACCCTGATGACAGTGACGTTCTCGGGTCTGATCATTCTGGGCGTCCCGGGCTACGCCCAAACCGTGGCCAATGGCGCCATTCTCGTTGCCGCGCTGACCTTCGCAGGGCTCGCTCGCAAAGCGGCGGCTCGTCCAGATCGTAACCGGCACGCACTTGCCGGAGACTACAGCGGTGCCACAGATGGGGCCGCTGTGCACGACATCACACATCACAACAAGGGGGAAACACCATGATCACACGACAAGGAGCGAGGGCCGTTGGCCTGGTACTTGCGCTGGCAGCCACCACGGCTGCGTGCGGGAGTAGCAAGCAGGCGGCGTCAACCACGGTAGCGGCTACCGCAACCAGCGCAGCCGGAAGTGCGAGCACCGCTGCAGCTGTCGGCAGCACCGCAGTCGCCAGCGGCTCGACCGTCGCATCGACGACCGGCGGAGGCACGACCGTTCAAGCGTCCGGACCGAACACCGCTAAGGGGGAGATGCCCGCAGGTGCGGTAGAGGTGAGCATTACGGGTGATGTATCGAAACTGAAGGGTGTCACTGCCGGCATCGCCAACCTCGCGCCTGTGCCGGGAGCTGAGCGTTGGTCACGGCGGCTCGAGAAGTGCCTCAAGGCGAACGGGGCCACGACGGACTTTCAGGACGTCGGCGGCGACGCGACCAAGCTGCCTGCCTTGCTCGATGGATGGCTCGCAACCGAAACCAAAGCGGTGTTCAACATCGGCATCGACATGAGTGGCCAGGATTCGGTCATCGCCAAGTTCTCGGCGTCCAAGGTTCCGTTCATTACCTGGGGTGCCGGTTCGCCGGCCGGGGTGGTGGCGTTGGATGCCAACCAGGAGGAGGACGGCAGGATCATTGCGCAGTACGTCGTCGGTCAACTCGGTGGCAAGGGTCACGTGTTCCTTGTCAACGCTAACAATCCGGCGTTGCAGAGCCGCGAGAAGGGCATCAAGGAGGTGTTTGCCAAGGTCCCAGGCATCAGCCTGGCCGTGGGCGGCGAAGCGACCGGCTTCACTGCGGAGTCTGCCCAGAAGGCGACAGAGTCAGCGTTGCAGGCCGATCCCGATATCAAGGCGGTCATCGGTGGCTTCGGTTCGCTCGGTGTCGGCGCAGCTACGGCGGTGACGGCTGCGAAGAGCAGCGCAATCGTCGTCTCAATGAACGGCGACCCCGAGGAGTACGCAGCGATCCGAGCTGGCGGCCCGTTCAAGGCAACGGTCGCCGATGGTCACGAATATGGCGGTGAGGCGGCTTGCAAGATCGCTGCGTCGATGCTCGCTGGTAACCCGGCACCTGGCAAAGCCGGTAAGCCCATCCTCACAACCTCTGTGCTCGTGACCTCGAGCAACGTTCCGGCCGATGGCCAGATTGAACCCACTCCTCGGAAGTTCTATCAGCTTCCATAAAGCTCGTGGTCGGGTGCTGGCTCGTGCCGGCACCCGACCGACCACCATTCCGAAGATCTTGATTGGGTGCGAATCACTATGACTAACAACGACAGCGCTGGGGTGGCGATCGTCACAGGTGCCGGACGGCATCGAGGCATCGGCCGCGCTATCGCGATACGCCTGGCGCGTGACGGGTTTGTCGTGGTAGTCCACCATCGGTCACCCGAGTCCTCGCTGACGGAGGAGGAGCGCATGTCCGGCTGGCGGGGCGCAGACTCTGTGGTAGACGAGATTCGAGCTACAGGGGGTTCCGCAGCGTCCGCCTCCGGCGATATTTGCGAGACCGCAACGGCCGAGCATCTGCTCGATGTCGCTGCCGGACTCGGACCGCTAGCGGTACTGGTGAACAACCACGGCACCGCCGGTGAGGCGAACACGTATATGGCTCACGAGACCCCGGAGGACGTGTGGGACGCGACGCTCCGGATCAACCTTCGGTCGTTGTATACCTTGACCTCGGTCGTTGTTCCGAGCCTGGCGCGCAGCGTGGCGCCGAGTAAATCGATCGTCCACCTCTCGTCTACTGCCGGGCACCGGGCGTTGCCGCGGTACGGCGCATATTGTGCATCGAAGGCCGCGGTCGAGAGGCTCACCGAGCAGCAGGCCATCGAACTGGCCCGCCATTCGATCAGAGTCAATTGCGTTGCCCCGGGCATGACACCAACGGACATGATCGACCAGACGATCGCCCGAGCTGCCGCCGTCGCTCACACTGAATCGAGCACGATCATCGAGGCAACCATCCGGCGCATCCCAATGCGTCGTCTGGCGCGGACGGACGAAATCGCTGCAGCCGTCTCCTTCCTTGTCGGTCCCGACGCGTCGTACGTCACGGGTCAGATCCTGACCGTCGACGGCGGCATGTCGTTGAACTGATCGCTACTCCGAATCGCCATCGCCAGGAACCCCAAGGAACCCCCATGACTTCTCCGCTCATTTCGTTCGACGAAAACTTGCTCTGCGAACGCGCCGTTCGCGATCCGTACGGATATTTCAGACCGTTGCGTGAGCACGATCCCGTGCATTGGAATCCGCGACACCGAGCATGGATCGTGACGCCCCACGCCGAGCTCAGTAGCTCCCTGCGCAGCCAACATCTCACTGCCGAACGGATCACCCCGTTCACCAAGGCAATCAGTCGTGCTTCAGACAGCAACGACGTCGACGCCACGTTTTCGATCCTGAAAGACTGGGTCGTGTTCCGAGATCCACCCGAGCACACTCGGCTCCGCAAGCTCGTCTCGCGTGCGTTCGCACCGACGATCGTGCGTCGCAGGAGCGAGGAGATCGCTGCGACGATCGCAACGCTCATCGGTCGATTGCAGCGCGGTTCGGTAGTCGACTTGATCCAAGAATTTGCTTACCCACTGCCGGCGATCGTCATCGCCGAGATGCTCGGCGCGCCGCCTGACGACAGAGATCTGTTCAAGGGTTGGTCAGACAAGCTCACCGCTTTGGTGTTTGGCGCCTACGACCAAGAGGACCGCTTCCACTCGGCGGCCGCCGGGATGCTCGAGCTGCGCGACTATCTGCTCGGGCTCATCATCAAATACGAGCGCGAGCCGGGCGACAATTTGATCAGCTTGCTCCTGGAGCACGAGGACGACGACGCGCTGAGCCGAGACGAACTCGTGTCGACGTGCACGTTGCTGCTCTTCGGTGGACACGAGACAACGACGAACCTGATCGGGAATGGCACGCTTGCGCTCCTTTCAAATCCGGAGCAGTTCCACCTCCTGCAGTCAAGTCCGGATTTGATCGCACCTGCGATCGAAGAGTTCGTCCGATACGACGGCCCGGCGCGTGCCACGGTCCGGTTGGTGAGGGAAGAGCATCAGCTCGGTGGTAAGACTCTCCGGCCGGGGGAGAGGGTGTTTTTGATCAATCCGGCTGCCAACCGCGATCCCTTGGCGTTCGACGAACCCGACCAACTGGACATCACACGAAACCCGACGAACCATCTCGGCTTCGGCGTGGGCGTCCACTACTGCCTCGGTGCGCCGCTAGCGCGGCTCGAGGGTCAGCTCGCGATCAGCAAGTTGGTAGAGACCTTTCCCGATCTCGAACTCGCTGTGCCCCGAACTGAACTCGAGTGGCACAGCACGATGTTGTCACGAGGCCTGAAGAGCCTGCCCGTGCGGTTGGGTCGATGACGATGGGAGTGGTGCGCGTTAACCACACTGCCATCAGTGTTCGCTCGATGGATCGATCGGTCAGTTTCTACACGGACATGCTCGGCCTCGAACTGCTGATGGAGATGGATGTCGATCGTCACGAAGGACTGGACAGGGTGGTCGGAATGACCGGCG
Organism: Actinomycetota bacterium; assembly: GCA_043746045.1. Classification (GTDB taxonomy): domain Bacteria; phylum Actinomycetota; class Acidimicrobiia; order Acidimicrobiales; family Ilumatobacteraceae; genus WLMZ01. The sequence continues at coordinate 10,358 of JAYTRT010000649.1, forward strand.
CGGTCGGGCGAGTAGCGTTTCTCGCCGCTGGTGACACGCTCGTGGAACTGTGGTGCTACAGCGAGCCATATGGGCGCGCCGTTCCTGCGAATAGCCTCGCTGCGGACCTCGGGGTGCGCCACGTGGCATTCGAAGTGGACGACGTCGACGCCATGCACGCTCGGTTGACCGCCGCCGGGTACCGCTTCAATTCGCCGCCGGTCGATCTTGGACTGCACAAGACGTGTTACCTCCACGGCCCCGA
>JAYTRT010000650.1:0-3427 GCA_043746045.1 Actinomycetota bacterium
CGCCACGCTCGCCCTGGGCCATCCCCCACGGATTGCCCTGGTTCTCCATCGCGCGGTAGGCGTTGCCCAGTTCGGCCGGGAAGTTGCTCTCCATCAGCGACAGATAGCGGCGCATGTCGAGGATCTTGTCGAGGATCTCGATGTTGACAGGGCAGATCTCGTCGCAGGCGCGACAGCTGGTGCAGGCCCAGATCTCCTCGGCGGTGATCCGCTCGAACAACGAGTTCGAGCTGATCGTGATCGCGACGTCGGTGCCGATCGGCGGCGAGACGTGCGTTGCGGCCGTTGCGGCCATCACCTCGCCGGTCTTCAGCACGATCTCGCGCGGATCCAACGATTTGCCGGTCGCGTGGGCCGGGCAGACGCTGGTGCAGCGGCCGCACATCGTGCAGGCATCGGTGTCCAGCAATTGCTTCCATGTGAAGTCCTCGACCACCGACGCGCCGAACGTCTCGAGCGATGTCTCGGTCAGGTTGGGCATGGCCTTCATCGCACCCTTGGGACGTTCGCGATCCTTCAAGTACATGTTCAGCGGCGACGTGAACATGTGCCGCAGCATCGTGATCGGCAGGATTGCCAGGAAGGCGATGAATGCGAGAACGTGCAGGCCCCATGCTGCCTGGTGCCAGATGTCGAGCGAATGCGCCGACATACCGGTGAACAGGTTGCTGGCCGGGTAACCGATGAAGCTCCACTTCTCGAAGCTCGGCTGGCCGAATTGGGCGATCCGCACGCCCTCGGCCAGGTAACCGCTGAGGCCGATGGTCAGGAACACGCCGAGGATCAGGGCGTGCTCGGGCTTGGTCTTGATCCGGATCCGGTACGGACGTTGGATGTAACGCCGACCAATGGCGAGCAGGATGCCGCCGACGAAGATCAGGCCGGCGAAGTCGCCGACGAACGCATACGCCATGTACGTGCGACCGTGCAGGAACTTCAGCTGGGGCGGCATCTGGTGATCGACTTCGAGAACCGTGGTGACGCCGAGCAGGATCAGGAATCCGAAGTAGATCATGCTGTGCATCAGGCCGGCAGCCGAGTCACGCAGCAATGTGCGCATGTAGACACCGGCGCGGAAGTCGGCCAGGCGACGCTTGGCGTTCTTCGGAGTCGTTCGGCGACGGTCCGGTCCGCCCCGCTCCCAGTTCTTGACACGGTCGGCAAACGCGAACGCACCCCACACGATCAGCGCGGGAATGACGGTGTAGAAGGCGATCTGCAGCGGGCCGGGGATGCCCGAGAACGTGGCCCGGGTGATCTCGCTCTTGTCGTGCCATTTCGTGATCAGCGGGACGACGCCGGAGATGATCGTGAACACGGCCATGAAGATTCCGATGGCGATGACCAGTTGGTGCGGCTTGAAGCGCTTCGGCGTGGGTGTCGCCGATGGGTCCGTTGAGGGGGAGGACGCGTGAGTGCTCATGACGCTGCAAATCCTACTTCGCGCTCCCTGGTGGGCGTCCATTGCTTGCGACCCCGCCAGGGTTGGCGGGCAACCGGGCACGTGATCGGCGACAATGCTCGGGTGCAGAACCGGATGCGATCAGGCAACGGCGTGGTGTCGATCCGCATTTCGATGGCTCTCGTCGTTGTCGCGGCCATCATCGCCTGGATCGCAGTCGGAACGTCGGTCGAATCGTCGCGATCGGATCGACGCGCCACGGCTGCGACATTGGCGGCCGGCCTGGCGCTCGCCGACAGCAGTGCGTCCCTCGCCGGTCAGTTGAAGGTGTCGATCGATGCGCTCGTCGTCGGCGTTGGCTCGGCCGGCGAGTCGATCGCGCATTCGATCGAGATCTCCGAGAACGTCACGTCGCTGCTCGATCTCGTCCGGGGGCTCTCTGGAGTCGATGGCGCGAAGGCCACGGACATCGCGACGGGGCTCGCCGATGCGCAGGCTTCGTTGTTGGAGAACCAGGGCGGTCTCGGCGAGACGTCAGCCACGCTCGCCGCTGCTCAGCCGCCGATCGATGCGGCGGTGATCGCGTTGCAGGCGGCTCCGGATCAGTGGCGCAGTGCACAGAAAGCACTCGACCGCAGCAGTCCGACGTACACCGAGCAGTTGTGGCTCTGGCGGCTTGCGATCGTGATCGCGGCGCTGGCATCGATCCTCGCCCTCGTCGTCCTCGTCAGTCGAGCGGGCGTCAGGCAGGGGGCCGAGCGGGCCCCTGGTCAGCGGGATCCTGTTCAGCCGTAGTACTGGCGGTCCAGCTCACGGATCCGACCGGCCAACGATGCCAGCAGCTTGTGGGCGAGAGCGGGAATCTCGTCCAGTACGGCCGAGAAGTGGCGCTGGGTGATCAGCATCAGGGTGCAGTCGGATTCGCAGGTGACGGTCGCGGTGCGCGGACCGTGGTCCAGCAACGAGAGCTCGCCGACGACCGTGCCGGCGCCGAGTGTGGCGACTTTCTTGCCGTTGCGCTTGACGATCACCGTGCCTTCGAGAACGATGAACGCCTCGCGACCGGTCTGGCCCTGATCGACGATCATCGTTCCAGCGGCCATCGTGATCTCGTCACCGGCCTTGGCGATCTTCTGCAGATCCTTGGTCGAGCACGACGCGAAGAGCGAGACGTGACGGAGGTGTTCGAGCGATGCCTTCTTACTGGCCATGGCTGGTGACTATACGACGTTCGCCATGAAGGCCGTGACACGTGCTCACCAGACTCGCACCGTCGTGCGCCATCCGATGGAAGACCCGCTCGCAGATGGCGTCACGCACCAGCTTGGGCTGCCACCTTCGCGGCGGCGGCCGCGACAGCCTCGAGGTCTCCGAGGTAGCCCGACGACACGACCCGCGCGGCATCGTCGAACGTGTACCGGATCGGTGCGCCCGTCGGGATGTTCAGTTCGGCGATGTCGTCGCGCGAGATGCCCTGCAGGTGCATCACGAGCGCGCGCAGTGAATTGCCGTGTGCCGTCACCAACACGTCGAGGCCGTTCAGCAGTTGCGGGACGATCACGTCGTACCAGTAGGGAAGGACACGGACCACGACGTCGGCCAGGCATTCGGTGCTGGGCAACAGGTCGGGCGGCAACAATCGGTAGCGACGGTCGTTGGCCGGGTGCTCCGGGCTGGACGGTTCCACCGGCGGCGGTGGAACGTCGTAGCTCCTTCGCCACAACTTGACCTGGTCGGCGCCGTACGTGTCTGTTGTCTCCTTCTTGTCCAAACCCTGCAGCGCGCCGTAGTGACGCTCGTTCAATCGCCAGTTGCGGATGACCGGCAGCCACACCTGGCCCATTGCCTCCAACGCGATGTGTGCGGTCTGTACGGCTCGGGTCTGCAGCGACGTGTACGCGATGTCGAACTGCAGTCCCTCGCGCAGCATCGTGCGGCCGGCCTCGGCGGCCTCGCTCCGGCCTTTGTCGGTCAGGTCGACGTCGTGCCAACCGGTGAACAGGTTCTGCTGATTCCACACACTCT
>JAYTRT010000651.1:0-3423 GCA_043746045.1 Actinomycetota bacterium
TGACCGACAGCCTCTGCTCGGTCACGATGGCCGCCGGCCAGAGCGTGATCATCAGCGACGCGTCGGAGCATCCGTGGGTTCGCGACCTCCCCCCGGTCACCTCGGGTGAGGTGGGTTCCTACCTCGGTGTTCCGCTGCGTCATTCCGACGGTCGTCTGCTCGGAGCGCTGTGTGTCTTCGATGAACACACCACGCACTGGCCCAACCACCTCGCCGGCGCACTCGAGGACTTGGTGACGTTCGCCGCCACGGAGATCGAACAGATCGCGACGATCAATGCCCACATCGAATCTGTCCAACGGCTGACCATCGCGATCCAGCGAATCGTTGCGCCGCCACCAGTTGCGGTGCCTCACGGTCTCCAGCTCGTCGGCCGCTACCGTTCCGCCGATGTCGGTGGCGACTGGTACGAATGGACCCCGCTCGACGACTCAGAGATAGCGATCACCATCGGCGACGTCGCTGGACACGGGTTGCCCGCCGTCGCAACGATGTCACGACTGAAAGCACACATGCGGGCGTATGTCATCGAAGGCCACGACCCCGGCCTCACCCTTCGCCTCGCCAACCGTGCGTTCGAGGATTCCGGGCAGATGGCCACCGTCTTCGACGCCCGCTACCGCCGCGGACATCGGCTGCTCCCATACGCGTCTGCAGGGCACCCGCCGCCGCTCGTCCTGCGCGGCCGAGATGCCTTCTTCGCAGAACTCCAGCCCGGGCCTCCGGTCGGTTTCGGCGTCGGGGCACCGCACACCCACTCGCTGTCGCTCGAACCCGGTCACACGGTCCTGCTGTGCACCGATGGACTGTACGAGCAGAAAAGAAGGCGGCTCGACGATTCGTTGGAAACCCTCCGCCAACGCGCCGTGCGGGCCGCTCGCGAGACCACGACGCTGGACGGATTCGCAGACACGCTCTTGCACGACCCGATCAGCGACACCAACGATGATGCGTGCCTCATCGCGCTTCGGGCGTGAACGCGCCGACCGATCTCACGAAAGCGGCGGGGATTCCGTAGGGTCAGCAGACCCACCCTGGTCACTTGGAGAAGTCATGGCGTCGTTCACAACCATTTCCGTCGAGCAGACGGGTTCGGTACTGGTCGTCACGTTGGACCGTCCCGACGTCCTCAATGCGTTCAACCAGACGATGCAGGACGAGGTCCGCAGTGTGTGGCGCGAGATGCGGTCCGACGACTCGGTGAATGTCGGGGTGATCACCGGCTCGGGTGATCGAGCGTTCTGCGTCGGCATCGATCGCAACCAGCCGATGACTGCCGCCGAGGGCAATGTCTTCGGCACGAGCAACCCTTTCATGTACGACGATCCAGGTTTCGACCTCGGGCCGAAATCGTGCGATCTGTGGAAGCCGGTCATCGCAGCCGTCAATGGCATGGCGTGCGGTGGAGCGTTCTACCTCCTTGCCGAGGCCGACATCATTCTCGCGGCGGAGCATGCGACGTTCTTCGATCCGCACGTGACGTACGGGATGGCAGCGGTGTACGAACCGATGAAGATGCTGCATCGAATGCCATTCGGGGAAGTGTTGCGGATGTCGTTGGTCGGCGCTCACGAGAAGATTTCCGCTGCGACAGCAATGAGGATGGGCCTGGTCAGCGACGTCACCGATGCGGCGTCGCTGATGACGACGACGCTCGAACTCGCCCAGGTGATCGCGTCGCAACCTCCCCTCGCCGTTCAGACGACCCTCAGAGCGATCTGGGCCGCGCACGAGTTGTCGCCCGCGCAAGCGATCTCGGTGGCGCCGGCGATCTTGGCCAATGGAATGAGCCCGGCGGCTCTCGCTGAAGGTCAGAAAGTGTTCGAGAGCAAGGTCCGCATCACGCCGAAAGTGCGTTAGCCGGATTCCCCGATGGTTCCAGGCACCGTTGGCGGCGCGACGGGCCACGCTGGGGGATCATCCATTCACGCGGAGTGCACGGTTATCCTGCTCCGGTTGCTCGAGAACCTGTTCTCACCGATCGCGTCGTTGCTCTGCTCGGCCTCGGACAGTGATGTGTTGTCAGATGCGTTGTCAACGGCAGGGACCTCCCCACGCCGTGAAAAGTCAGGAGTAGGACATGAACAAATTGATCATTGGCTCGATGGCGGCCATGTTGTCGTTCGGGGCCGTTGCGTGCAGCAGCAGTAGCAAGTCGAGCACCACCACTGCCGCGGCGAGCAGCGTCGCCACCACCACCGCCGATGCGGCGTCCACCACCAGCATCGCTGGGTCGACGGTTGGCAGCAGCGCTGCGTCAGGCGCCCCTGCCGGACCGATCGGCACCAAGCAGGCGGCAGTCCTCGCCAAGACCGAGGCCGAATTGACCACGGCCAAAGCGACGTTCGACACAAGCTGCCTGAGCAACCTGATCGCCCAGCTCACCGACGCAGATGCGGACCTGATCCTGTCGGCGGTCCCCCCGGCCACGGTCCTGGCGAGCCCCGCCGGCGAAGCCCTCGGCGCGAAGCTCGGGTCGTGCGTCACGGCACCGACGGGCGACGTCGTCGCCACCACCTGATCCTGATATCGACGTCTCTTCCTGGGGATTGCTGATCCCGCCCACAACGGGAATGCGATTCCGGCGTCAGCCGAGGCCGCAGAAGGCTCCGATGTGTTTCGCAGCATCCCCCAGGGGGAGCGTTTTTTGGATCAACACCTGGACGTTCGCCGACGCTGCGACCGCCGCGTAGACACCCAACTCGACATCGACATCAGCTGAAACCGCAGAAGGGGCCGGCTGCATTGCGGTCAGCCGGCGGACGATCTCCGACGCCCAGGCAACGACATCGCCGGGCGGGTTGGCGGCGACCCAGTCGATCAGTGACTTGTACTGCGCGCAGAAGTCGCCCTGATTGCCAGAATTGGGTGGCAGCTGCGATGGAGGCGGTGTCGAGGATGACGTCGTGGTGTCCGGCGGAGTGTGGTGCTGGACGATCACGACCGCCGAGCCCGACAGTGAGAAGACGCCGCCGATGGCTCCGGAGATCTCACCCGTGAGTTGAGTCACGGTCGGATCGATCGTGGCCGCAAACACCGACGTTGCCGCATCTCGGGCGGCTCCTGCCGGGACGTGTGCGAGAAGCGTATCACGCGCCCCGATCACCTGGGCGCGCGCCAGATCGAGGAAGTCGTCGATCTCCTTGCGCGGGATCTTGACCGATGCGATCCCGTCGCCGAAGACCGTTTCGCCCTTCGCGTCCTCCTCGGTTTCGCGGCCTGTCACGAAGTCGAGAGTCGCGGTCCGGTCAGCGGTCACGGTTCCGGTCAGCTGGCCCGGCACGATCACTCCGCCGTCGTCGACGGTCCACTCGGTCGGTACGCCGGGCTTGAGCAGCTGTGGCAGCGTCGCGCCTGCGACCTTGGCGCAGTCGACGAGCGCCGGTGGCCAGTCGCCCGTCAGTTCGTGGCCCCTGGCGACGA
>JAYTRT010000652.1:0-3419 GCA_043746045.1 Actinomycetota bacterium
CCGCACCTGCGTCGCTACCCGCCGGGCAGCGGTGGCACGGGGCTGGACTTCTCGGGTCGATTCCTGTGGGTGGCCAACAACGACGGTGGCGTGACGGTCGTCGACACCAACACTGGCGACCTCGTCGCCTCCCCAGCACTCTCACCCGGCCCTCCGGTGGCGTCGGCCGTCCGTGTCGTTGCCGCCGACGGACACGTCTTCGTCACAGGACGCGAGACCAACGTGGTGCAACGTGTGCAGCCAGGACGGTTCGGCGACTCGATGCAATGGGGAGAGACGCCGACCGCGACCCGGGTCGAGGTCACCTCCGGCTGTCCGGTTTCCATCGCCAGCGCCTCATCAGTGTTCGCCGCCTCCCCGTTCGCCAACCCGGATCCCACCGGTCTCGCCGAAACGCTGGTGCCAGGACACCCGCGCGGTGCCCTGATCTGCCAGTACGACGATGTCGAAGCGACCGTTTCGGCACTCGGCTCGACCACCTACGTCGGCGGCGCGCTCCGCGAGCATGCGACTGTCGACACCAACGACGCCGTGCGACTCGCCGGCGCCGCCAACGTCACAGTCGCACCCGACTACACGTCGACCGGCACGCCTGACCTCAACGGACCGCAGTTCACCGTGGTGGTCTTCTCGATACCGGGACGCAGTGATGTCGACATCTGGTCCGAGGACTACGCGGGCTCTCTGCGCCTGTCCAACGGCCGACGCACGATCGGCCAGCTGATCAACGGGTTCGGCGCCGACTTCAGCCGACTCCTCGACGCCGACCTGACCCCGCCACACGCCGACAGCTCGCCGACGGTGTCGTAGCCACACCGCCGGCCACACCCCCTCGGCCCGAGCGGAGCGAGAACTTCACGTCGGCGGTTGCAGCAAGCGGTATCTGGCGACTCTGTCGGACATCGGCGAACCGCAACACATGCGCCGGAGTGTCGACGTGCGCGTAGGCTCCGTCGACATGTTCTTACGCATGGCGACATTCCCGATCACGGATGGCACGCTCGATCGTCTCAGAGATCGGTACTGGGCGGAGTGCGCACCGATCGTCCGTGCTTCGGCGGGAAACGTCGGATGCCTCCTTCTCGAGTCGGTCGACGAAGCCAACACCGTTTCGGCATGCACCATCTGGGAGACCGAAGCGCACGCGGTCGCGTACGAGTCGAGCGGCCGGGCCGTCGAGGTCGCGGGACGAGTTCGACAGTTTTTCGCTGGCCCTCCGGTCGTGATGTCGCACCGCACGATCGGAGGACCCATCGCCGGCTTCTGATCGGGGGCCGCCAGGCATGTCGTCGGCGTCCCGTCTAGTCTTCCACGATCCGGTTCGTCAGAATCCCGCTTCGAATTGCCCGCCGCTGGCTCCAAACCACCCGCGTCGATGCCGCGTCTCGCTTCCGCCGATTCGGGCTCGTCGTGTGTGCGATCACCGTTGTTGCGGCCAGCTGCAGCAGTTCGCAGCCGAATCGAAATTCGGCGCCGTCGGCGAGTAGCGGTCCGACGGTTTCACCTGCACCGGCCACCGCTGCGGCCCAGACGGCGACGACGCCGCCGCCCGCGTCCACGTCATCCGCAGCGACGACATCGATCGAACCGGCCGTTCCCACCACAGCCGTTCCCACCACAGCCGTGCAAGGGTCGACGACCAGTCCGACAACGGCCAGCCCAGAGTCGACGACCGTCCCGACGACGAGCAGTTCGACCACGACCGGCCAGAGCAATCCGGAGCCGCCGGGCAACTGGGTGACGTTCAACGGGAGCAATGACCGTCGCGGTGACGTCGGGGCGGGCCCCGATCCGCGGACGATCGGTCTGCGGTGGAAGTCTCCGAAACTCGACGGGATCGTGTACGGGCAAGCACTCGTGGTCGACCAGACCGTGTTCGCGGCAACCGAGGGGAATTCCGTGGTGGCCCTCTCGGCCAGCGATGGAAGTGTCCTGTGGACGACCAATCTCGGGCCGCCTGTCCCCCAGTCGCTGCTGCCCTGTGGCAACATCGATCCGACCGGCATCACCAGCACTCCGGTCATCGATCCGTCCACCGGAACGATGTACGTCGTCGATTTCATCCGGCCCGGCCGACACGAGCTGGTGGCACTGCACATCGCCGATGGCTCGGTGCTGTGGAGGCATCCGATCGACCCACCGGGTCTCAGTCCATTGGTTGAACAACAGCGTTCGGCCCTGAGTCTGGCAAATGGCAAGATCTACGTGCCGTTCGGGGGCTTGTTCGGAGACTGCGGGGACTACAAGGGATCCGTCGTCGCGTTCTCGGCCGATGGCACGGGAGAGACTTCGTCCTGGACCGTGCCGACGATTCGACAGGGTGGATTGTGGGCGCCATCTGGATTGTCGATCGACGCCAACGGCGATCTGTTCGGCGCGATCGGGAACGCTGCGTCAACGAATGTGAAGCATTTCGACTACGGCAACTCGGTCGTGCGTCTCAGTCCGGACCTGATGATCGCTGACTACTGGGCGCCGAAGGATTGGGCAGCGCTCAGCGCTGCCGATTCCGATGTCGGCTCTCAAGGTCCGGTGCCGATCGATGCGACCCATTTGTTCATCGCCGGCAAAGGCGGCATCGGGTACGTTCTGACGTCCGCCGATCTCGGCCAGATCGGCGGCGAGGTCGATCAACTCAAACTGTGCGAGGGTGCGTTCGGGGGTGCCGCTTCGTCTCAGTCGACCGTGGTGGTCGGCTGCCGCAACGGTCCGGCCGCGGCGACGGTCGGAGTCGACGGGGTGATCCACGCGTCCTGGCACGTGGAGGCCGGTCAGAGCGGAGCTCCTGTCATCGCCGACGGCATTGTCTGGCTGACGTTCAACGACGGCCACACTCGCGCAATCGACATCGCCTCGGGCGCTGTGCTCGCAGACATCGACATCGCAGCCGGCCTCAAAGGATTTCCGGAGAATACGGTCACGGCCGCAGCTGTCTACGTGACAGGAGCGAACGTGATCGCCAAGCTGGCAGCCAACTGATCAGGTCGGGATTCCCGATCGACACGGGCGACCGAGCGGCAGTGGCCCCTGTCAGGGGACGACAACGACGACGGTACCGACCTGGGCCCAGTCCCACATCAGGATCGCGTCATCGGTGCTCTGCCGGACACAACCGCCGGAAAGTGCCAAACCGAGTTGGTCTGTCGTCTGCAACGGCACACCGTTTCGAACGGGAATCTCGTGGAATCCGATGTTGTTGTTGCCCTTGTGCGCGAACCGCACCATGAACCGCATGCAAATGTCCGGGTGAAGGATCGCGCACGTCGTCGGAGAGCGCGAGTAGACCTGGAATGTGCCCAGCGGGGGCGAGTCCGGGCGGCCCGACACTCGATGGGTGTTGTAGATCAGCTCGTTGTCGTCGATCATCCAGACCCGCTGGATCGACTTCGAGTAGACCACCCGGCGACCCGAACCCGAAT
>JAYTRT010000653.1:0-10533 GCA_043746045.1 Actinomycetota bacterium
CTGCTGGACCAGGGTGTCGACAACGTCGTCATAGCGGTCGAGATCGTCGGCCTCGAGCGCCTGCCGCAGCGTGCCGAGCGTGATCTCGATCTGACGGGCACGAAGGTCTGCAACGGACGGAACCTTCTCGACTGCGATCTTCTGCTTGGTGAGGCGCTCGATGTTCGCAAGAAGTCGCTGCTCGCGCGGTTCCGCGAGTGTGATGGCCACACCCTGACGCCCGGCACGACCGACCCGCCCGATGCGGTGGACGTAGGACTCCGGAGCCGACGGCACGTCGTAGTTCACGACGTGGGTGAGCTGATCGATGTCGAGTCCGCGGGCTGCGACGTCGGTGGCGACGAGCAGCTCGGTGGTACCGGCGCGCAGCCGGTTCATCACTCGATCGCGCGATTCCTGGCTGAGACCACCGTGGAGCGCTTCGGCGCGGTAGCCCCGGCCGTTCAACGTCTCGGTCAGTTGATCGACTTCGGTTCGAGTGCGGCAGAAGACGATGGCCGCCGTTGGCGCCTCGACATCGAGGATTCGTCCGAGCGCCGCGGCTTTGTGATTGCGCTGCACCACATAGACGCTCTGTCGGACGAGGGCTTTGCCGGGCTTCGTGTCGCCGAGGCCGATCTGGATCTTGACCGGGTCGGTGAGGTGACGCTTGGCAATCGCATTGATGCGCGGTGGCAACGTCGCCGAGAAAAGCACCGTCTGGCGGGCCTTCGGCGTCGCCTTCAAAATCGCCTCGATGTCCTCCGCGAAGCCCATGTCGAGCATCTCGTCGGCCTCGTCGAGAACGACGATCTGGACATCGTCGAGCGGTAGTGTGTTGCGCGAAATGTGGTCGAGCGCACGACCGGGTGTCGCGACGACGACATGCACACCGTTGGAGAGTGCCTGCAACTGCCGGAAGATCGGCTGGCCACCGTAGATCGGCACGACACGAGCGTCGAGATCACGCCCGTACTTGTACAGCGCCTCAGAGACCTGAACGGCCAATTCCCGGGTCGGTACCAGCACCAACGCAACCGGGACCACCTTCGACCCTCGTGGTGGCAGCCGCTGCAGAATCGGCAGCGCGAACGCGGCTGTCTTGCCGGTGCCGGTCGCCGCCTGCCCGATCAGGTCGCGGCCTTCGAGCAGGAGCGGAATCGTCTCGCGTTGAATCGGTGTCGGCTCTTCGTAGCCGAGGCCGGCCAGCGCCGTGAGCAGTTCGGGACGGAGCCCCAGACCATCGAAGCCGCTGGTCGAACCTGTCGGCAATTCGGACTGGGGTGCGCTCGTTTCCACGTGAGCACGCTATTGCTTGGCGCAACGAATCATCGTGACTACCACGACCCGCTGCTGCCACCGCCGCCACCGCCACCCACACCGCCACCGCCACCGCCACCGCCGCTGCCCGAACTCGACGGCGCAGTGTGGCTGGAGGAGAACGACGAGTGCATGCTGTAGACCAACAGCGGATTGACGGACACATACTCCTGCGGTGGCACATTGCTGTGGCTGAGCGCTGCGCCCCAGGCATCCGCTGCGCCCAACGCAACGGCCCACGCGCTGTATTCGCGCAGCAGACCGTGCTGCCAGGCCCACTCGACATGAGGACCTTCGCTGGCTGCGAGAAAACGCCGGAACGACTCGGTCAACAACGCAAGCGATGAACCGGTGGCGCTGCGCACCGGCAGCAACGTCGCGTAACAGCCGTAGGCGGTAAGCGCTGGAACGATCACACCGAAGGCGATTGCCACCGGCAGGGACTGGATGATGCCGGAAGCGGCCGAGGCCAACGCTCCGCCGATCGCAATCACGAATGCGGCCACGATCACAACGGCCGAAAATACGTTGATCCCTGCGGCTCCTCCCGGATGTGGCGCCCTTCGCTTCCACCATCCGCTCTCGGTGATGGCTTTCGCCTGGCGGGTCTTGACGGCATTCCACGCTGCGGCGAACGACGGGTCGTAGGTACCGAGTTTCAGCTCGAGACGACCGCGCATGAATTGATCGACGATGGCCGCATTGGATGGATCCAACTCGCCGCGCCGCCGACCGGTTCCGACGATCAACGAACGTCCATCCTGACGGAGCGTGATTGCCTCACTCGCTGCGAGTGAGGAGAACCATGCAGCGACGGTGTCGTCGCCGATTCGCTCACGAAGCAGGACCGCGCCCTGCCATGGGTCGATTCCCTTCGGCGGAACGAACTCGGTCGTCGCGAGACGCCTCAGGCGTGCATCGCTCACCAACGTCACAGGCATCGGTGGAGGTTCCTGCAGTGGTCCCCCCTTGGCATTCGTGCCGGTCGACTGCGAGCCGTACGCTGCCTCGGTAGGGCCTCCGCTGAACACCTCGTTCCTGCCGCGGATGGAGGCGATCACGAGGACGATCAGCGCCGCAGCGAGCCCGAGCGGAACCAACGCCAGCGCGATCTGTCGACGGTGGTCCGGTCGGTACGACGGGAATGGGGGCTCAGCCCGCAGAACGGGGGTGCTGTACGCAGTGATCACCGCATCGATGGTCACCCCATCACCCTTGTGCAGCGGTGTGAACTCGACCCGGTAGTCGGCGCCATCCGGTGTCAGCGAGCAACCTCCGGTCGCACCTTGCGCGCCGACATGGCACTGCGCGCCGGCGAGGACGAGGCCCGAGATGATCACGTCGAAACGGCCTGTCTCGAACTTCTCTCCGGCACCGATGATGTTCAGCTGCAGCCGTTGAGACGTCAATCGAGCATTCGGGAGTACGTACGTCAGCACGTACCGATGCTGGTTCTGATACGTGGTCTTGGGGTCTCCGAGGCGAACCCTCGTCGCCGGAACGCCGCCGATCGTGTCCGCAGCCAACTGGACATCGGCGTTCGCATTCGGCGACGTGGCGTTGACAGCTTTCGGCACACCGAAGTCGTTCGGGATGATCCGCTCGTAGCCGTGCCGCCGCTGATTGCCGAAGTCCTCGTCGACGACCTCACGGATGCGCAGACCATTGTCGCCGTCACGCAGAACGCTGATCTGCTTCGCGTCGAAGCGCTCGACATGTGCGCCTGCGCCGATCAGCCCGAAGCGTGCGAATGCAGCGCACAAGCCGATCGACAGCAGCACCAGGAGATGACGCCACAGTCCGAGTCGGCCGCGCATCAGCCGCAGATCTTCTTGGCGATGTGCACCCAGAAGTCGGCAGCGAGCCCGAGCGACTCGACGTCGATCCGCTCGTCGTTTCCGTGGAACCGCGTTCCGAATGACTCGAAGGTGACCTCCTCGGAGAACAACCCGGTGCCGTAGGCAATGGCGCCCTTGCGGCGGAAGAACCGCGCGTCGGTACCACCGACGATGACACCGGGCTGCAGCTCGGCGCCTGGAAACGCGACCTGGGTCGCGCTGGCGATCGCGTCCCACAGCACATTGCCCCGCGGTGACTCCGTGGCGTCGAACTGTTGGAGTGGGCTGACGCCGACGTGCGCGAACAGATCGCCGAGCGCCTCACGAAGATGCGCGTCCACATCTGCCTGTGTCGTGCCTGGCACGGTACGGATGTCGACGTCGATCTCGACCAGATCCGGGATCATGTTCGTCTTCGTGCCTCCGTGCATCACGTTCGGTGAGAACGTCGTGTGAGTATCTGCGTGACACGTTCTGGCCAAGGGCGGCGGAAGGGTTCCGATCGTCTCCCAGATCCGTGCGGGGTCGAGCAACCCGGCACGGAGATCGTCCGGCAGCACCATCGACCGAACCCTGGATTTCCAGGTGTCGCTGATCTGCGCCGCCGGCTGGTAGGCGGCGATCCTCCTGACGACCTCGGCGGCCGTGACCAACGCGTTGTCCGACCCGAACGGCATCGACCCGTGCGCTGGGGTGCCTTTCACGCTGAGCCGACGCCACGCAATACCTTTCTCCCCTGTGTTGACGATGAAGCGGCGCACGTCGTCCGGTCCGACGCCGGACCATCCCCCCATCTCGGTGAGCACGAAATCACTGCGGATCGCATCCCAATGGTTGTCGCACATCCATTGCGCGCCCCACGTTCCTCCGGCTTCCTCGTCGGCGACTCCGAAGTAGACCACCGTTCCCTTCGGCTTCGATCCACTCCGAGCCAGCTCGCGAAACGCAACTGCCATCGAGGCTGTGATGTTGAGCATGTCGATCGCACCTCGGCCCCACACCTCACCGGCGACCAACTCACCGCCGAACGGATCGCGCGACCATCCGGCCGGGTTGACGGGAACGACGTCGGTGTGGCCCATCAGGCACAGCGTCGGCGCAGACGGATCGGAACCCTCGATTCGGGCAACCATCGAAACGCGGCCAGGGCTTGATTCGAACTGCTCGACACCGATCCCGGCACCCGACAGATAGTTCTCGAGCAACTCGGCGTTGCGAATCTCGTGACCGGAGTCGATGCTGCCGTCGTTGACGCACTGATTGCGGATCAGGGTCTGCAACAGCTCGGTCGTCGGCCCGGTCAATTCGTTCGCCATCACGACAAACGTATATGTCCTGACGGGCGGCGACGATCACGGTGTCCGAGGTCGGCGCCGACATCCTTCGCCCGTGTCCGAGCCGTCGATCTCACGCACCGTGCGGTTTCGGAATCTTCTGTCAAGGTCGTTTGAGTTGTCGGTCCGCCTGCCGATGCACCAGTTGGAACCTTTCGGGACAGCAGGGCAATGGACGAGATCGAGAGCCCATGACCTTCCCCATGCAACTGCGAAAATCTGCCACCAACTCCAAGATTGCAGGCACAGTCAACACAACAGGCGACACCACCGAACCGAATTCAGCGAAGCCAGCTGGCACAACGAAGACATCGACAGCCGTGAAGAACGCCACGTCGAAACGCAAGTCCGGACCTCACCATCCGAACTCGCTGCAGATGGCGCGTTGGATCGGCACTGTGTACATCGTCGGTGCTGCGGTGGCAGGGCTGTGGACCGTGATCCCTCACTCCGATGTCACGGGTGACAAGTTCGTGCTCGCGATGGCAGGTCTGGCCTTGGTCGGCGGGCTGATCTTGCTGTCCGGAGCGACCGACGACATCGCCGAGACCGACTTCCACGCCGTGCTCGCGGCACTGCAGGTGGTCATCACCGTTGCCTACGTCGCTGTTCCCGACGCCGGCAACGACGCTCGCTTGTTCTACATCTGGGCGACACCGATCGCCGCGTTCTACTTCCGCCCTCGTGCGGCCGCCGGACATGCCGCCTTCGTCGCAGCGCTCCTGGCAATCGGACTCGCCGTGCACCGCGCCCCGTTCGCCGAGGCAGCGCGGATCTGGGTGATGACGGTCGGCGTCCTCGTCGCTGTCACCGCACTTGTCACCGCGGCCGCCACCAGCGTGCGCAACCGCGACCGAGAGATGAGCCACGCGGCGACGCACGACCCGCTCACCGGACTGGCCAACCGCGCTCTGCTCGCTCAACGGATGTCGGAGGCGCTGCACCGTCGACGATCGACCAACGGTCAGGTTTTCATGATGATCGTCGACCTCGACCGATTGAAAACACTCAACGACACGCAGGGTCACTTCGCCGGAGACCAGTTACTCAAGTGTCTGTCCGAGCGATTCATCTCGAATGTCCCGGCACGGTCCACGATTGCTCGGCTCGGGGGTGACGAGTTCGCCGTTCTGGTCGAGGACCCGGACAGCGTGATGCACCCGTACGCGCTGGCAACAGCGCTGGCCAAATCGTGGGCCGAGCCCGTTCGTCTCGAGCGTGGTCAGTTCCGGGCGAGCGCATGCATCGGTGTCGCAGTCGCCACGGATGACGATCAACCAACGGCCCTTCTCCGCAATGCGGACGCAGCGATGTACAAGGCCAAGGCTGCCGGCCGCAGTGGCATCAGCGTCTACGACGAGGACCAACGCGCCGGCATCAGCCGACGGATGGTCGTCGAGCAGGCTCTTTTCGAAGCCGTCACCACGATGGACTTCTCGATGGTCTACCAGCCGATCGTCGACGTCACGAGTCGTCGCGTTCATGCCGCTGAGGCACTCTTGCGTTGGGATCACCCGACCCTCGGCATCATCCCGCCCGGCGAGTTCATCCCCCTTGCCGAGGAGGGTGGAATCATCGACGAGATCGGCGTCTGGGTGATGGATCAGGCGCTTGGTCAATTGGCTCGGTGGCGATCCGAGGGGATCGTCGGTCGGAACTTCGCGATGACCGTCAACGTTTCCGGCGCACAGCTCCACGGTCACTTCGCCGGCAATGTCGAGCGGTTGCTGACCAAGCACAGGATCGAGCCGACGGGGCTGTTGATGGAGCTCACGGAATCGGTGTTCATCGGGGCCGGCCTCGAAGCCACGGATGTCCTCAAGGCGATCGACGCGATCGGTGTGCCGCTCGCACTCGACGACTTCGGAACAGGCTTCTCGTCGCTCTCGTACCTGCACCAGGCCAACGTGCACACGGTCAAGATCGACCAGTCGTTCGTCGGCGGGATGAGTGGTGACCCGACCCGCCACGCCATCGTCGCGGCGGTCGTTTCACTCACCGAAGCACTGGGTCTGCAGGTGATCGCCGAAGGCGTCGACACCCGTGAGCAGGTGACACTGTTGACCCAGATGGGATGCCGTCTGGCGCAGGGATTCCTCTTCTCGCCACCCATGCGCGCAAGCGAGATGCCACGATTCCTTGCCGCCTCGAATCGCGACGCGAACCGGTAGGCCGCTCAGCGGCGGTGGTCGCCGAGCCGCTCCGCCGGAACCTGGCCGGAGTCGGTCCCGCCGTATGTCCAATCGGGCTGCTTGTCGACGAACGATTCGTCGATCGTGACGGTGTCGTTGTCGATGCTGTCCAATTCGGCAATGACGTAGTGCCCGACAGAATGCTCCGTGCCCAACTGCGCGGTGACCTCATCGGCGAACGCATCGAGAATGCTGCCGATCACCACTTGGTGCTGGGTCGCCAGGCTGCATCGGGCGCCATCGCTGATGGTCCCCAGCCGTTTGTCGATCAGGGCCATGTCCTGCACCGTCCCGTCGCCGGACGCAATCTTGGTGAGGAGATGTGAGATCTGCAGCCCATCGGTCTTGCATGGCGTGCATTGTCCGCATGACTCCACGGCCAGAAATCGTGACGCACCCGCTGCCAAAGCCACCGGATGGGTGCTGTCGTCGATCACGATGAAGCTGGCCGATCCGAGACCGCTCCCCCGTTCTCGCATCGCCTCGTACGTGATGGGCAGGTCCAGCTCGTCAGGAGTGAGTATCGCGTTCGACACGCCCATCAGGACGCAGGCGATCGTTCGGCCCGGATGTGGTCCGCCGCTGACCTCATCGAGCACCGTCCGCAACGAGGTGCCCATCGGAACCTCGACAACGCCCGGCCACTGGACGGCGCCGGTGATCGTGCACACGATGGTTCCGGCCGATTCCTGGGTGCCGACCTCGCGGAACCACACCGCACCCTTGGCGATGATCGCCGGCACGTTGGCCAGCGTCTCGACGTTGTCGACCAACACGGGCGGGACCGCGTTGTCCGACGAGGCCGTCGCCATCTCCACATCGGCCGAGAGGCCACTGCCCGATGTGACATCACTGTCGTGCTCGACGATCTCGACGATGCCCCGCCTCCACGGCGGTGCGATGCGAGGTAGCGGCGCGCGTCCGTCCAACGCCTCGATCAGAGCAGTCTCCTCGCCGTACAGGTACTCGGCGGGCCCTTCGAAGATCGTCATCGACACATCCTCGTGCCAACCCGCCGCCTCGACTTCGGCGATTGCCGCGCCCAGGCGGGCGACGACGTCAGCGAATCGGGTCTTCGTCGCGAAGATGATCTGACGTGCACCGACCACCTCGGCCGCGATCAACGCGCCCTCGATGACCGCGTAGGGATTGTCGCGCAGGATCGACCGGTCCTTGAACGTGCCCGGCTCCCCCTCCGCGGCGTTGACGACCACGGTGGTGCTGAGGATGTTCGATTCGAAAGCGGCGACTGTCCTCCACTTCGTGCCCGTCGGGAACCCTGCGCCACCTCGTCCGCGCAGTCCCGAGGCTTCGAGTTCCTCGATGATCACCGATGCCTCGACAGCGCGGGTGTCGCGGAGACCGTCGCCTCCGCCGACGTCGATGTACTGCTGTAGCGAGTCGTACGGCTGGGTGGGGAGCACTCGGCTCGCGCTGAAGCTTCTGACCGTCATGGTCACCTCGTTCTCTGGTCCCGGTGCGGGGTGGGGTTTGCTGCCGAAGGCATTTCCCCGAACCGTATCGCTCTACACCCGTGCTGCACCCGCTCAGACGGCGACGGCGCGAGCCTCGGCCACCATCGCGACGAGCGCTTGACGCACCTCGTGGCCGTTCGTGCACGGCACGGCGAATCCGAGACGGACCGCGTGACGTCCGGTCGGAGTGACCGCGATCATCTCGAAGCCATAGCGGTCGACCGCCGACATCGACGCCGTCGTCGTGTCCGCGTGACCCGCCAGTTGGCGACAGAACAGAACCTGCGATTCAGCGTGATCGGCGTTCATGTGCGCGATGATCCCGGCGGCTGACTCTGCCAACGGATCCGGCTCAGCGGCCGCGTACGAGGCTGCGTCGACCCAACTCATCCGGCCGTACCCGCCGACGTAGCGGATGCTCTCCACGGTCAATCTGTAGAACGTGAAGTCGCCGAAGTCGATGTAGTACGCCGCAGAGGGGTTGGCCAACAGATAGCGGTCGCGCACAACGGCGCGGTCTGCGTCGAGCACCGCTTCGAGTTTTCCGATGAGCGTGGCCCGACCGCTGGCCAGTGGATCGGCCCCGTCCGGTACCGGCTCTGTGGCCAACAGACTGGCCCGCGGATCGCGGATGGCGTTCTGCGTGTGCTCGGCCATCAGGCTGACGAAGAACAGCGGATTCCCATGTTCATCGAGCGCATAGCTCGCCACCGAACCGTACGGGTAGCCCGCCGGATCGGCGGCCAGCGTGGACAACGCACCGCGAGTTGCCGAGGCAACCAAGGTGCGACACCGCTCGGCATGCGTCGGCTCGGGCGCCGAGGTGCTGGCGGCGGAGTTCGAACCGCTGTCGTCGGTGCTCGGCACTTGATGCATCATCGGTCGATCGGCCATCCGCACACGATAACGGCCGCCTCTCCGGTCGATGCCGCCAGCCGCTGTGCTGAGCAACGAATCCATCCCGTCGGCCGGGGGGCGCCGACGGGATGGATTGAATCATTGTTCGAAGCAACGGGACCGACCGGATCGATCGTTCAGGCTGCGGTACGCCGCAACTGACGAGCCGAGATCAGCCGGGCGATCAGACCGGAGTGCAGGATCACGGCCGCTGCACCGAGCAACAGCGTGATGCTGAGTCCGGTGATCGGCAGGCTGCTGCCTCCGTTGCCTCCGTTGCCTCCGTTGCCTCCGTTGCCACCGTTGCTCCCGGAGGCGTCGCCAGGCGTCACGGTCGACCGCAAGCCACGAGACACTGGCGTGCCGAGATCGGCCGTCGTCGGGGTGGCCGTGGTGCCGAACGTCGCGTCGGGTGTCGTTGTCGCCGTCGTCGGGGGCGTCGTTGCCGGAACGGTCGTCGACGGATTCGTGGCGGCCTGCGGGCAGCTTCCCGTCGATGATCCACCGAGCGCTCCGACTGCAACACCGCACACCTGCGCCGTCACGCCGAGATCGGCCAGACCACCGCCGGTACCGGGCGCCACCGTCGGGCCCGCTACCGGGCATGCACCAGTTGCGCTGGCGCCGACCGCACCGACGCTCACAACGCAGACCTGAGCAGCAACACCGGTTGCGACTGCTGCCGGGTCAGCTCCGCCGGTCTTGGCAGTGGGGCCGGTCGACGGGCAGCTCCCGACGGATGCGGCGCTGAGTCCGCCGACTGCGATTCCACAGACCTGCACCGGAACGGCAGCAGCAACGACGCCACCGCCCCCGTTCGTGCCGGTTGTCGCGCCGTTCGACGCCGACGGTCCTGTCGCCGGGCATGCACCTGTCGCGGATGCATCGATCGCGCCGACCCCGATACCGCACACCTGAACCGGGACCACTGCGTTCACCACCCCGCCACCGCCCGAGCCTGCCGTCGCCGATGGTCCTGTCGCCGGACATGCGCCCGATCCGGAAGCGCTGATCGCTCCCACTCCGATACCGCACACCTGGACGGGAACAGCTGCATCGACCACGCCACCACGGCCAGAGCCAGCCGTCGCTACCGGCCCGCTGGCCGGACATGCGCCCGTTGCCGAAGCGTCGATCGCTCCGACGCCGACACCGCAGACCTGAACCGGAGCGGCTGCATTGACGAGGGCGCCGTCTCCGGAACCCGATGTGACTGCCGGTGCAGTGGCCGGGCATGCGCTGCCAGCTGTGGACGACACGGCTCCGATCCCGATGCCGCACACCTGGACGGGCACGGCGACGTTGACCAGACCGCCCGTGCCCGTGCCGGGAACGATGCCGGGCACGATGCCGGGAGTGGTGTCCGGACTGCCGGGGGATCCGCTGCACGATTGGCCGAGCAGTGAACCGAGAACGGGGACACAGGTGTCAGCCGGGCGGCCTGACGCTGCGAAGCTCGGGGTCGAGCCGATTGGAACAACGAGCAAAGCCGATGCAC
>JAYTRT010000654.1:0-3399 GCA_043746045.1 Actinomycetota bacterium
ATCGCTTCCTCGACGGCGCACTCCTCGTGCGGCGAGGTGGTGAACCCGAGGTTCTTGACATCGATCGCGGTGTGGTCGGCGGTCAGCGTGATGCGTGCTCCGGGTGCGGGTACACGTTTGACGCACACCAGCACGTTCAGCGCTGTGGTCCTGGTATCGGCCATCGTCGGATCAGTTCTTCATCCGGGCGTCGGTGGGATCGAAGATCGGTGTCGAACCGGCAACGGCGACCTTGATCGGGAACAGTTCGTCCATGTAGTACACGAACAGATCCGTGCCGACGACGGCGTGCTCCGGCGGCAGGTATGCATTGATCAGGAACTTGCCGTACGACGGACCCGCACCGGCCGTGGTGGCCACCGAGACCCGGCCCTTGCGGTCGACGATGCGCGCGCCGTCGGCGGTGGTGATGGTTTCGCCACCGACCATGTAGCGCTTGATCCCGTCACGCGCGGACATGTGGTCCTCGACGGTGAGCGTGCACAGGATCGCCGCGGGGTCTTCTTCACGATGCTTCAGGTACGCCGCCTTGCCGATGAAGTCGGCGGTCTTGACCTTCGGCCGCTGCAGCCCGGCTTCGACCACCGTGTACTCGCCGTCGAGCTCGCTACCCATCAGGCGGTAGCCCTTCTCCAAGCGTCCGGTGGTGCCGTAGACCCCGGCCCCGACGGGCACGATTCCGAACTCGTGACCGGCGGCCGCAACGCGGTCCCAGACGGCACGAGCGTGTTCGGTCTGGACGTAGATCTCCCAGCCGAGCTCGCCGACGTACGAGATGCGGAACAGTCGAACGGGCAGCGAGCCGAACAGCACTTCCTGCGTCGTGCCATACGGGAAAGCCTCGTTGGAGACGTCGCTCTCCGTCAGCTTTTCCATCACCCTGCGGGCATTCGGACCCCACAGACCGATGGTCGCGTATGCCGAGGTGAGGTCCTGGAAATGCACCGATCCGTCCGTCGGAAGATGCTTGCTGAACCAGAACGAGTCGCGTGGGCCGTCGAACGCGCCGGTCATCACGCGGTATGTGTTCTCACCGAGACGCAGCATGGTCAGGTCGGAGCGGAAACCGCCGTTGACGTCGAGCAGCGGGGTGTAGATGCTCTTGCCGATCGCGACATCGACGTTGTTCACCGTCAGGCCCTGCAGGTAATCCCTGGTTCCAGGACCGGTGAACTCGTACACGACGAACGGGGCGAGGTCGACCATGCCGACGCTCTCCTTCATCGCGATGTGCTCGGCGTTGATGATCGGCGACCACCAGCGCGCGTCCCATTCGTGGGGGCGGCCTTCGACGCCGTACTTCTCGACCAACGGCGCATTCGATTCGTACCAGTGCGGTCGCTCCATTCCACCGGCGAGGAAGTAGACGGCGCCGAGTGCTTCGGTGCGGTCGTGGTACGGAGCGGTGCGTACGCCGCGCTCGCTGGCCCACTGCTCACGTGGGTGGACGATGCCGTACGTCTTCTGGAAGTGCTCGGCGCAGCGGGCACGAACATGGCTGTCGTTCTTGGCGAACTGGTAGAAGCGAGCGATGTCGCTGTGATGCGGGTCGACCTCGGGCTGGCCGTGTGTCATCCACTCGGCCAACATCCGGGCTGCACCCGGCGCTTCTTTGATCCACACCGCGCAGCACGACCACAGGTTCTCGACTTCGGGGACTTCGCCGATCAGCGGAAACGCGTCCGGCGTCAACGACAGCAGACCGTTGATCGCATACTTGATCTCGGCCGTGCCGAGGATCTCTGGCATCAATTCCAGCGCTTGCTCCAACTGGGGATCGAAGTCGTCCATCGTGATCGGCAGTTCGGTCGGTGAGAGTCGCGAGTCCTTGATCGAAGGGATCTCCTCGGCCTTCATGAAAATCGGTCGGTGAGCGTACGAGCCGACCTCCATGCTGCCCGAGCTCTGGCGCTCGTAGCAGAACGTGTCCATGTCGCGGATGATCGGGAAGCCGAGCTCCTGACCGGACTCCTCGAGGATCGGGATCGGGCCGACATCGATCATCTGATGCACGGCCGGGGTGAGGGGGATGTAGGCGCCGGCCATCGCGGCCAGCTTCGGAGCCCACACGCCGACGCAGATCACGACGTAGTCGGCGTCGATCCGGCCACGATCGGTCACGACAGCGACGATCTTGCCGTCTTCGACCACGAGGTCCTCGACCTCGACGTTGGCGAACGTCTGCGCGGCACCCAATGCCTGGGCCCGCTCCCGAAAGATCGTGCCGGCGCGCAGTGAGTCGACGACGGAAACCGTCGGCGAATAGAACCCACCGAGCAGGATCTCCTCGTTGATGAACGGGACCATTTCCTTGATTTCGGCCGGGGTGACGAGGCGGGCCGGAATCCCCCAGTTCTTGGCCGAGACCATCCGCCGCCGGAGCTCTTCCATCCGCTCCTCGGTCCGCGCGATCTCGATGCCGCCGCACTCGGTGTTGACCCCCATCTCGATGTACTGACGCTGACTGTCGAGGTTGAGCGCGGCCATCTCGCGGTTGTGGTCGACCGGGAAGATGAAGTTCGAGGCGTGCCCGGTGGAGCCGCCGGGGTTCGGCAGCGGGCCCTTGTCGATCTGGACGATGTTCCGCCAACCGAGTTCGGCGAGGTGTCCGACCACACCGTTGCCGACGATGCCAGCCCCGATCACGACGACCCTCGCAGTTGTCGGGAAGGCTGTGTTGTCTGTCTGGGCGTCACTCACTGGCGGATCCTCTCGAGGGGGTTGCCGCCCCGGTGGAGGTGGGCGGCGAGATCACGGGCAAACCCGCTCTGCGAGAAGATCCCGCACAACGGCAATCATAGATCACGACGTCGGACCGATCCAGATCGCGATATGAGTCTCGGCCTGATGTCCTCGATCGCTGGGACCGACCGTAGTCGTTCCCAGCACGACGTCAATCGGGTCGCCGGCTCGGCTCCACCCCCGCGACAGCGAGCAGCGATTCGACGCAGTCCCGAATCGAGTCGTCGAGCGGCCTGAACGTGATCGGCAGGACACCACGGATGCGGTCGTTGCGCAGGGTGCACCCGGCCCAGATCGAGCGGAACTCAGCTTCTCGATCCTTCAACCGCTCGGGAGTCGCGTCGACGATCGGGCCCGGGTCGTGGCGCAGTTCAGGCAGTACCCGGTCGATGGTCGCGCACACGTCCTCGTATGTGCGCGTGTCCGTCGACCAGGCGATGTACCGCTCGCCGTTGGCGACGGATTCGCTCTCCATCAGACCGATGTGACATGCCGCGTCGTCGCGCACGTCGACCGTCATCCACGGACGGTACGGGCCGGTGCCCTGGAAGATCTCGCAACGGCCCTGCAGCATCCGCTCGATCAGGTGCTGCCACGGTCCGCCGTTCTTCTGGTGCGCCGACAGGATGGGCCCGATGTTGTCCGCCGGGCACACTG
>JAYTRT010000655.1:0-3397 GCA_043746045.1 Actinomycetota bacterium
CGACGCGTTGCACACGGCGATCCGGTTCATGAAGGAAACCGGTGCGCACGCAGTGAAGCTCGAGGGTGGACGGCGCAGCGCACGCCAGATCGAGGCCATCGTGCGGGCCGGAATTCCGGTGATGGCCCACATCGGGTACACCCCGCAGAGCGAACACGGACTCGGCGGTCACATCATTCAGGGACGGGGTGACGGTGCCGACCAACTGCTGGACGATGCTCACGCCGTGGAGGACGCCGGCGCGTTCGCAGTGGTGTTGGAGATGGTCCCGTCCGGGGCCGCTGCCACGGTCACCAAGGAGCTGACGATCCCGACCATCAGCGTCGGCGCCGGTCCTCACTGCGATGGTCAGTTGATGGTCTGGACCGACTGGGCCGGCTTCACGAGTGGCCGGATCCCGCGCTTCGTCAAGAAGTACGCAGATCTGGCGCAGACCCTGTTCGATGCTGCCGGCGCATACCGTGAGGACGTCGAAGCCGGTGCCTATCCGGGTCCGGAACACGAGTACGACGAGTAGGGCTGTGCTGGGCACGCTGTCGTCAGGGGAACTGCTGTCAGGGGATTGCTTCGACCAGGCGACCGCTGTCGACGTGGTAGACGAAGCCCCGGATGAAGTCCTTGTGGGCGACGAACGGGTCTGCGTGCAGGAGCCGGATGGACGTGCGAACGCTTTCTGCCGGATCGGTGAAGGCGCCGGTGGACCAGGCCGGCCGTAGGCCTGTCTCGGCCTCGATCTGGTCGTGCAGTTGGTTGCCGACCACCTTCTGCAGACCGCAGTCGGTGTGGTGCAGCAGGATCACCTCGCGAGTCCCGAGCATCCGTTGTGACAGGACCAGCGACCGGATCACGTCCTCGGTGACGATCCCGCCGGCGTTGCGGATGACGTGTGCGTCACCGTGGGCGAGACCGAGCATCTCGAAGATGTCCATCCTGCTGTCCATGCATGCGACGATCGCCAGCATCCGGCGCGGGCGCAACGCGAGGTCGTGATCGTCGAATTCCTGCGCGTAGCGGTCGTTGTTGGCGATCAGCTCATCGGCGCTCGGGATGAAGGTGTCGGATCGGGGGTCGGGCACGCCTCGAAAGATACTTCCGCTACCGTGCCCAATGCCAGAGCGAGCGAAGACGATGTCAACCGCTGTCCGCGTCGGCGACGCCGTCGTCCCCGATCCGCTGATCCACGCGGTCTCTGGTCTGCTCGACGATGACGCCTCAGATCTGGCCTGCATCTGTCGGCGTTGCTCGGTCCCGAGGTCGACGAGGCCGGCGTTCTCGTCAGCGGATCTCGCAGTGGCGTCGCCGTCTCCGGTCTGAGCCGTCGCTCTGCGGGTCAACGGCAGGCGAACGGCCTCGTACTGGGTTTCGGGTCGATCGGTGAGTCCGACCTGCCGGCAGCAACCGACATCCTTGCGGATGCCATCATCCGTGAGCGTGCGTGAGCGTGCGTGAGCGTGCGTCCGTGCACGGTCAGACCCGCTTGGTGTCCCTGCGGTAAGCCCATCCCGCCAGTCCGCCCATCGCGATCGACCAGATCGCGACGACGACCCCGCCCTTCGAACCCCAACCGGGGGCGCCGATGCCGACATGACTTGCCTGGGTCAACCAATACGACGGAATGCCTTGCCCGATGATGTGCAACGCTCCGTGTTCGGGCAGCGGAAACCACTGGCCACCGAGAAATCCGAAGAACGCCGAGCCGCCACCGACCGCAGGCCCCATGCTGTCGGTGGTCAGCAGATGGCCGACGAGAATGCCCATCGCCACGAACGGCAGGATCCCGACGAGCAGAAGGCCTGTCATCTCGATCCAACGCGAGAACGGGGAGATACGCACGCCATAGACGATTCCAGCTGCGTACAGCAACGCAATGCTCGTCAGAGCCATCGCGTAGGCGGTGATCACCTTGGTCGTGAAGTAGCTCCGTACGGAAAGGGGAGTGAGGCGGAGTTGTCGGTTCCAGCCGACGCTGCGTTCGGTGGCGATACGTGCGCCGCCCGAGATGGACGCGATCATCGCTCCGTATCCGGCCATGCTGACCATGTAGTAGGTCGGGAACTTGATGGTGACGGTGCCCAGGTCGAGTGACTGGTTCTTGTTGGATCCGCCGATCACGAGGAACAGCGCAAGCGGGAACACCAGGGAGAAGATGAACGACCGTTTGTTGCGGACCAGCCGCAGTAACTCGTAGCGGGTGTAGACGACGTTCATCAGTGGATCACCTCGTGATCGGCGGTGAGTTGCAGGAATGCGGCTTCCAGCCCGGCCCCTGTGATCTCCAGATCGTGGATCGACGGAAACGCTTCGAGCAGCGCCCGGATGGCGGCATCGGAGTCGGAGCAGTTCAACGTGATTGCATCGCCACGGAGTTCGGCGTTGCGTACCCCCGCCAGTGCGCGCAGTACTGCCACGTCGGCACCGGGCAGCGTGCCGCGGATCTGTCGGCCTCCGGTCGCGGCCTTGATCTCGGTCGCAGCACCGTCGGCGACGACTTGGCCACGCGCCATCAGGATGATGCGATCGGCGTTGGCGTCTGCCTCTTCGAGGTAGTGCGTCGCGAACAGCACGGTCTTGCCGCGACCGGTGAACACGCGCATCGTCTCCCAGAACTGATGACGGGCCTCGACGTCCATCGCCACCGTTGGCTCGTCGAGGACGAGCAGGTCAGGGTTGCTGACCAGGGCCACAGCGAAGCGCACTCGCTGGGTCTGGCCACCTGACAACTTGTTCGTCCGGCGATCGGCGATGTCCGTGATGCCGGCCAGCTCCATCGTCTCGTCGACGCTCATCGGCTTCGGGTAGAGCGAGCCCATCATGTCGATCAGCTCGCGCACGGAAAGGTCGCCGAGCACTGCCCCGGTTTGCAGCATCGCTCCGATTGCGCCTCTCGACACCGCCTCAGCCGGCGTCATCCCGAAGATGCGCACGTCGCCCGAGTCCGGCTTCGAGAGTCCGAGCAACATGTCGATGGTGGTCGATTTGCCGGCGCCGTTCGGCCCGAGCAGGGCAACCGTCTCGCCAGGAGCGATCACGATGTCGATGCCTCGCACCGCTTGCACCGGGCCGGACGATGTGCGGAAGGACTTGACCAGGTCACGAAGGCAAACGCTGGCCGTCGTCGGAGGAGAACTCGTCGAGCGCATGTGCTCACCGTTCCCAGGATCCGGGGTCGGGAAAACTACTCGCGGTACGTCGTGGCCACGACACGGTTCGGAAGCTCAGGAACGAGTTGCGCGTCCGTTCCGTACGGCGCGCGCTGTGACCGTATCGTTCGTGCTCCGCCTCCTCGACGACCACCTTCGACCCGGCGAGGTCGTCGGCCAGGCAGAGACTGTCCAGACGGGAGAGCGTCATGTCGTCGCCGACGTCATCGAGCTGGTCTCGCGGCCGGCTGAGGCGC
>JAYTRT010000656.1:0-3397 GCA_043746045.1 Actinomycetota bacterium
ATTGCGGATTTTTCGTCGTGGGACGACGGACTTCCGTCGCCAACTTCGTGGACCGCAGATTCGGCAGTCCTGCCGCGGCATACATGGGCCGACATCGACGGCCACGGCACGGCAGGCGGGGACGGTGCTCTGCTCGCCGCAGTCAGCGACTTCCTGCGTCTCGGAGCGATCGTCATCACGGGAGTTCCGAACGACGACGGCGCGGTCGCCACCGTTGCGAGCAGGTTCGGATACATCCGCGAAACCAATTTCGGACGAGTGTTCGACGTCCGTTCCGTACCGGATGCGAACGACCTCGCCTACACATCCGTCGCGCTCAGCCCACATACCGACAATCCCTACCGCACCCCGGTGCCGGGCATTCAGCTGTTGCACTGCTTGTCCAACGAAACGTCGGGTGGCGCATCGACGCTGGTGGACTCGATGGCAGTCGTGGAAAGACTGCGCGACGAGAACATCGAGTGGTTCGAGATCCTCGCGACGACACCGGTGCAGTTCCGATTTCGCGACGGCACGACTGATCTGCGCAGCGTCCGAACGGTGATCGACACCGATGACTGCGGGACGTTCACCGGTCTCAACTACAGCCCACGGCTGGACCACTCACCGCGCCTTTCACCGGATCTGACGACGCTGTTCCAACGCGCCCGACGACGATTGGCCGAGTTGTTGAGTGATCCGACGTTCGAGATGAGGCTGCTGCTGAGACCGGGCGAGGTCGAGATGTTCGCCAATGACCGAGTGCTGCACGGAAGATCCGCATACGATCCGCAGGAGGGGATACGCCATCTCCAGGGCTGCTACATCGACGCCGATGCACCCCGCAGCCTGTACCGAGTTCTGACGAGAGGAGTCCGCTGATGGACACCGTTGCATTCCGACAGATGAGTGAGTCGACGCAAGAGGACTACGACCTGTTGCAGGCGTTGACCGTGGAATATCTCGAGACGTTGCCGGACCGGATCCTGGCCAGTGTTCGCGCTCTGGACCACGGCATGGCGGGGTATCAGGTCAGTCGACTGCAGCACTCACTGCAAACCGCGACACGGGCCGAACACGACGGCGCCGACATCGAGATGATCGTGGCCGCCGTCATCCACGACCTCGGCGACGATCTTGCTCCGGAGAACCACTCGCAGCTCGCCGCGGCGATCATCCGGCCGTACGTTCGCGCCGAGGTGACGTGGGTGGTCAACATGCACGGCGTGTTCCAGTTGAAGTACTTCGGACAGCACATCGGCGAGAACCCGGACGCTCGCGAGGAATACCGCGACCACCCCTGGTTCGAGAGCTGTGAACGCTTCTGTGGGCAATGGGATCAGACCTCGTTCGACCCTGACTATCCGACCGAGACCCTCGAACACTTCGAACCAATGGTACGTGAAGTCTTCACCCGCAGGGCATTCGATCCGGCCTACGTCACCGATTGACCCGGCGACATCGGTTCAGGCCGAAAGAGCAGTCGACAGCGCCGAGGCCCCGAACTGGATCGATGCGAGACCGGGGCCGCACTCGAGGTGGTCGACCACGAAGAATCGGGTCAGAGCTGCCAACTGGGCCGCCGACGACAGCGCGCCCGGGTCCGAGCTGATTGCCGCATCGTGAGCCTGGCGGAGCAGGAGGTCGGCTGCGACCGTGACGGCGACCAGGCGCAGGAACGCCGACGCACCGGCGAGGACATCGTCACGGTGCTGAGCGAATTCCAGGACGATCCAGTCGGTTGCCTCACGAACGGTCTCGACGGCCGCCCGAATGCTGCGTGCCTGGGTTTGCAGCGAAACAACGGATGCGGCCCGGTCGCAGTTGACGACGATCTCGTCGAGCAGCTCGGACAATGCAGCCCCCTGATCCCTCGCCACCTTGCGACCGACGAGGTCGACTGCCTGGATCCCGTTCGTGCCTTCGTAGATCGGTGCGATCCGTGCATCGCGGTAGCGCTGGGCAACGCCGGTCTCCTCGATGAATCCCATCCCACCGTGGATCTGTATCGCCAACGATGCGAGCCGGACCCCCTCGTCGGTCGGCCATGCCTTGGCCAAGGGGGTCAACAGATCGAAGCGACGCTGCGCCGTGGCGCGACGGTCGTTGTCGGGTTCGGCATCGGCCCGGTCGGCAGCCATCGACGTCGCGTAGACGAGCAGCCGCATCGCCCGCAGAGTCGCGGCCATGTCGACCAGCATCCGCTGCACATCGGGGTGCGCGATGATCGGCGCCGGCGTCACTCCCCCGGCTGAGCCCTGACGGCGCTCGGCCGCGAACGTGCGCGCTTGTTGGAGGGCACGTTCTGCGATGGACACACCCTGCAGTCCGATCGCGACACGCGCCGGATTCATCATGCTGAACATCGCAGCCATGCCGTCATTGGGCGGTCCGACCATCTCGCCGATCGCATCGTCGAACTGCAGGACGCACGTCGGACTGGCGTGGATGCCCATCTTGTGCTCGATCGACAGCGCATGCACGCCGTTGCGACCCTGCAGACTTCCGTCCTCGGCCACCAGCACCTTGGGCACGATGAACAGGGAGATGCCTTTCGTGCCGGACGGCGCGCCAGGAATGCGGGCCAGGACCAGATGCACGATGTTGTCGGTGAGATCGTGCTCGCCCCACGTGATGTAGATCTTGGTGCCGTTGATCGCCCATCGACCATTGTCGAGAGGCGTTGCCATCGTGCGTACTTCCCCGAGATCGGAACCGGCATCCGGCTCGGTGAGGTTCATCGTTCCCGTCCACGTGCCGTCGATCAATCGCCCCAGATACAACCCACGCTGACGTTCGTCAGCCCAGCGCTCGAGCAACTCGATCGCGCTCTGGGTCAGCACCGGGTTCAGCGACAACGCCATGTTGGCAGAACCGAACATCTCGCGGACTGCGGTCGCGACCACGCCCGGAAAGCCGCCGCCGCCCTCTTGCACGCGTGCCGCCAAAGCCGTCCAGCCACCCTTCAGGTACTGCTCGAACGCGTGCGCCAGTTCTGGCGCCGTGCTGACGACGCCGGTCGCCGAATCGAACGACGCTCCGACCGTGTCACCGATGCGGTCGGTCGGGAAGATCACGTGATCAGCGAGATCGGCGAAGCCGCTCAGCACGTCGCGCACGGAGTCCGGATCGATGTCGGTGTAGGTGGGCAGCTCGAGCAGACTGCCGAGTCCGACGGTCTGCAGGGCGTGGAGGATTTCGTCGACGGGGGCGGAGTAGCAGTCCATGCATCGTCGATAATAGTTGGACGTTCAATGAATCGGTGCACGCGCCAGTCGGCATTTCGGCGTGCCGGAATCTGTCATCGGCCCCGCCACTAACGTGCCCGTCATGGACTTCGATCTGTCGCCAGAGCATGAAGCATTCCGCCACGTGGTCCGCGATTTCGCCGAAGGCGAGGTCGCGCCTCATGCAGCGC
>JAYTRT010000657.1:0-3394 GCA_043746045.1 Actinomycetota bacterium
CCGAACGCCGAGATCGTCGGTGCGCTTCGTCGCCACGGCGACATCACCCGCGTCGCCGTGTCGCCGACGCGGGCCCGTATCCACCTGCAATGGTCGCCCTGGACCGATCTCGCGTCCGGCGTCCGGAACACGGTCGCCGCGTACGCGCGAGCCAACGGCGGGTGAATCCGCCTCCTCAGCGGGCGGAGACCGCGGCGAGGGTGGCCCTTGCCAGGGTGGCAGACACGTCGGGGGCGTTCATGATCGACGGAACGATGATCGGTCGCATGCCCGCTGCGGCGACGGCATCAGCCAGATGTGCGTCGACCGGATCGATCACCAACGCCGAGGCGATGGGCGCATAGAGGCGAGCCACGCCGACCACCGATGCCTCGTGTCCGAGTTCGACGAGCATCCGGTCGGCGGGCCCCTTGAGCGCGGTACCACCGACGATCGGCGACACCGCCACAACCGAATCGCGGCGATCCCCGAGGATCTCGTCCACTCCAGCGAGCGCACGGAGGGGCCCGATCGAGACCAGTGGATTGGATGGCGCGATCACCACGGTCTCGGCCTCGACGAGGGCCCGTCGAGCGCGATCGGTCAGCGACGCGACGTCGGACCCGGCGAAGCGGACCGAGCGCACAGGCACGCCGTGATGGAGTTCGACGAAATACTCCTGGAAACTGACTTCGCGGTCCAGCTCACCGGATTCGCCGGCCAGCATCACCCGTGTCTCGACGATCTGATGGGTCATCGGCAACAGTGCGATCTCCACGCCGAACGCAGTGCAGATCTCGGCCGTGACGTCGGTGAGCGTGCCGCCCTCGGCAAGACGTGCCGTCCGGTAGAAGTGTGTCGCCAGATCCTGATCGCCGAGGTTGAACCACGTCGGGGCCGCGGTCGAGCCTGGCGGACGGACGGCGACGAATCGGTGCAAGGCCTCCATCGCCCGCCAGGTCTCGTCGCGCATCCCCCAGCCGCGGACCTCGTCGGTGGCGCCGCCGAGCGTGTACGTGATCGTGTCGATGTCGGGTGAGATCGACAGCCCGTGCATGACGGTGTCATCGCCGGTGTTGACCACCGCCGTGACATCGTCGGCGGGTACGACATACAGGAGTGCACGGAGGAAACGGGCTGCGCCGACGCCTCCCGAGACGACAGTGATCATCAGCTTCCTTCTCTCGCCAGGCGGCGATACAGATCGGTCAGACGGTGGGCTGTGTCGGCCCACGAGAATGCGTCCACCCGGAGGTGGCCGTTGACGATCAAGCGGGCTCGTTCGTCAGTGTCGGTCAGGGCACGGTCGAGCGTTGCGGCGAGGCCATCGACATCGAGCGGATCGACGAGGAGCGCAGCGTCACCGGCCACCTCCGGGATGGAGCCCCTGTTCGACGCGACCACCGGCAGTCCGTACTGCATCGCCTCCAGCAACGGGAACCCGAAACCCTCGTCCAACGACGGGTAGGCCAGCACCCGAGCGTTGGACAGCAGCCATTGTTTCACGGCGGCATCGACACGGTTCGTCCTCATCACGCGCGGTCGGAGCGATGCAGGAAGAGCATCGAGCGCAGCGTCGATTGCCGGTCGGTCGTCGCCGTCTGCGCCGGCCAACACGAGGCGCAGTCCATTGTGAGGAGCTGCCATTCGGCCGAAGGCGTCGACCAGCATCGGGATGTTCTTGCGCTTCTCCAACGTTCCGATCGAGAGAATGAACGGAACGCCGTCGAGCTCGGCGATGGGCGCCGGTCCGAGGTGCGGGTCGACGAGCGGTGGTCGCGGCAGCGCGGCGAGCGGGATCGTCTCGACCCGGTCGGTCGAAAGGAGTTCGCGCACGGCGTCCGCTGTCGCATGCGACGAGGCGTGCACGGTGGCACCCCCGGCCACCGCCCGCCGGAGCACGTTGCCGACGCGTCGCACCACTGGTGAGGCCTGCTGATCGTTGCGCAGGAACCAGCAGTCGTAGACGGTGACGAGACGCGGCAGCCGGCTCGGTCCAACGGCGTAGTTCGTGCCGTGCAAGACATCGGCCGGGCGTAGGCGTCGGTCGAGTCGAGGCCGATCGGCTCTGGACCATATCCGCTGGGCGACCGCGGCGGGTAACGGCAGCCGGACCATGCCGGGCAGCAGTGCGCCGCGCATGCTCAGTGCGTACGGGACGAGGACGACATCGGATCGTTCGGCCAGCGCGCCGGTCATCTCGGCGACGGCCGCCCCGATTCCGGTCAGCGGACCGAGCAGCGGACCTGCGTCGATCGCCACCCTGACAGGCTCGACAGGGCTGCTCACCCGGCGCATCGTACCGCGGCATCGACGACGACGTGACGGGCGGCGATGGATGTCCGGGCGGCGGCCGCAGCCCTAGACTGCGGTGTCCTGTGCGCGCCCGCCGGGTCCTTCGAACACCTCAGGAAAATCACCATGCCTTGCGCGTTCATCACTGGTATCACCGGACAAGACGGTCGTCATCTCGCCGAGTTCCTCCACGGCAAGGGCTACCAGGTGTACGGCATGGTCACCGGCCAGAACAATCCGAAGGCAATCACCCTGCAGGAGGAGATGCCGTTCATCGAGGTCGTCCCGGGCGATCTGGCCGACCTGCCCTCGTTGGTCAAAGCACTGACGGTGGCCCAGCCCGACGAGGTGTACAACCTCGGCGCGATCTCGTTCGTCGCGATGAGCTTCAACCAGGCCGAACTGACTGCGAACATCACAGGCCTCGGTGTGCTGCGGATGCTCGAGGCGATCCGGATGGTCGGCGGCAACGAGAACAACCCGATCCGGTTCTACCAGGCATCCTCGTCGGAGATGTTCGGGAAGGTGCGCGAAACACCGCAGACCGAGATGACCCCGTTCCACCCGCGTAGTCCGTACGGGTGCGCAAAGGTCTTCGGTCATGACATCACGGTCAATTACCGCGAGAGCTACGGCCTGTATGCGTGCAGCGGCATCCTCTTCAACCACGAAGGCCCGCGCCGCGGTCTCGAATTCGTGACGCGCAAGGTCACCAACGCGGTTGCCCGGATCAAGTTGGGGCTGCAGGAGGACATCGTTCTCGGCAACATCGACAGCAAGCGCGACTGGGGTTTCGCCGGCGACTATGTCAAGGCGATGTGGCTGATGCTCCAGCAGGACGAGCCGTCGGATTATGTGATCGCAACAGGCGTCATGCACAGCATCGAAGACCTCGTCCAGGCAGCATTCGCCGAGGTCGGAATCGAGGATTGGCAGTCGCACATTCGCCAGGATCAGCGCTTCTTCCGGCCTGCAGAGGTCGATCTGCTGATCGGCGATCCGACCAAGGCCCGCACCAGGCTCGGTTGGGAACCCGAAGTGCAGTTTGCCGAACTGGTCCGGATGATGGTGGCCAACGATCTGCAGATCGAGTCGAAGAAAGCGGGCGTCGCGATCGGTG
>JAYTRT010000658.1:0-3394 GCA_043746045.1 Actinomycetota bacterium
CGGTGTGGATCCGCGGGTCATCGTGGCTGCGGCGATCAACGGGAGGGTCCGACAGATCGTGGTCGATCCGGCCGGGATCGTGTTGCACGCCGGGCGACGACAACGGTTCTTCACCGGCGCCTTGCGTGACGTGTTGCAGACCGTATGGGAACGATGTTTCCATCCCGGCTGCGGCGTACCGGCTGCCGCGTGTGAGATGGACCATGTGATTGGTTGGACCGAACCCGGTGGTCTCACCGATGTCGGCAACGGTGTTCCCGGATGCGACAGGCACAACCGCTGGAAACACGATCACCGGTTCCGGTCACGGATCGACGAACACGGCCGGATCCGCACCTACCGACCCGACAAAACCGAAATCGCACCGCTCGAACGACCAGAACACGAACGCGACGACGACCACTGGTGACCGGGCGTCCGCCGTGGCGACCGCTCGGCAACTCACGATAGGGCCCGGTCAGTCCGGCTGCAGCCAGGCAATGTGCAATCGGCGCATTCCCTCGGCGAAGCGTCGCGCCTGCTCGGCTGTGCTCTCGGCCATGTCCATCCCGGCCAGTTCCAGCGAAACGTAGCCGTGGATGCCGGCCCACAGGTGATACGCCACCTCGAGCGGCGATCCGCTGACACCGGACGACTGCATCAGATCTGCGGTCGACTCGACCAGGTGGTCGAACGTCGCTCGCGCCTGGATCAGCGCATCAGGGCTCGGACAGAAGTCCGGAACGGCGCGCCCGAACATCACCATGTAGTGGGTGGGATTGGCCAGCGCCCACGTTCGGTATGCGAGTGCCAAGCCGCCGGGCGAACCCTCGATCCCGCCCTTCTTGCGGGCTCTGACGAGGGCCTTGCCGAACCTGGCGAAGCCGTCGATGAAGATGGCCTCGACCAGACCGTTCTTTCCACCGAACCAGGTGTACACACCGGTGGTCGAGCAGCCTGCGGCGTTGGCGACTGATCGAACGGTGAGCGCTCCGGCTCCCTGCGAGTGCAGGATCTCGATCGCCGCGGTCAGAATCGAATTCTTGCTTGACATCGGCGCCGCCACGTAACAATGTTATGCAGATCGACGTCGACATAACAATGTTATGCGCACGAAAGGGGACGGGATGATTACGAACATCTACCTCGAGGGCAACTACGCACCGGTTGCACATGAGGTGACTGCCTTCGATCTGCCGATCATCGGTGAACTCCCTCGGCAACTGAGCGGCCGCTATCTGCGCAACGGACCGAATCCGTGGAACGTCGCTGACCCCGCGACGCACCACTGGTTCATGGGCGCCGGAATGGTGCACGGAATCCGCCTGGCCGACGGTCGGGCTGATTGGTATCGGAATCGCTACGTCGGCAGCACCGATCTCAGCGAGCGGCGCGGCCAGCCGGACATCGACGGGCCGAATTGGAACGGCAGCAAGAACGGCCCGAACACGAATGTCGGCGGGTTCGCCGGCACGACGTGGGCAATGGTCGAGGCCGGCGGGGTGCCGGTCGAGCTGACGTACGAGTTGGAGACGGTGGCGCGTAACGACTTCTTCGGCACCCTGCCGGGCGGATTCACGGCCCACCCGAAAGTGGACGCCGACACCGGCGAGATGCATGCCATGGTCTACGCCTTGCCGGAGTGGATGGACCACGTCCAGTACGTCGTCGTGGCCCCCGACGGCAAGGTTCGCCGCACGGTGGACGTGCCGCTGAACTCCCCGACGATGCTGCACGACATGTCGTTGACCCAGCGCTACGCGGTCGTCTTCGACTTCCCCTGTCGCCTCGACATCGACATGGCCATCGCCGGCCGGTTTCCGTTCCGCTGGCAGCCGGGCACAGGCAGTCGAGTCGGGCTGCTGCCGAGGGAGGGCGCTGCCGATGAGATCATCTGGATCGACGTTCCGGAGTGTTACTCGTTCCATCCGATGAACGCCTACGACACCGATGACGGCAGCGTGGTGATCGACCTCTGCGTGTACGACGTGATGTTCGATGTTCACCTGAACGGTCCATTCCACGACAACATCGCTCGGCTCGAACATTGGGTGCTGAACCCGCATGCGCGGAGCGCAGCCGTCACCATCATCGACGACACGCCACAGGAGTTTCCGCGCCACCGCGGCCGACTGACGGCCAAGCCGTATCGGTACGGCTACACCGTGAGCCCCTCACCGACATCGCCGGAATGGCCGACGCTGAAGCACGACCTGCGCACCGGCGAGAAGTGGACCTTCGACCACGGTCCCGGCCGCAGCGCTGGTGAGGCGGTGTTCATCGGTCGTGACGGTGGTCTGGACGAGGATGACGGCTGGTTGATGACGATGGTGCACGACGTTCCCAACGACAAGGCCGAACTGGTCATCCTCGATGCGCAGGACTTCGACCGGGGCCCGGTCGCCCGTGTGCTGTTGCCGCAGCGTGTGCCCTACGGATTCCACGGCAACTGGGTCAGCGATTCGAGTGTGCCGGGGGAGCCGTAACCTGCAGAGATGCAGGTCACCGTTTCAGCAATACAGATGGCGATGTCGGAATCCGTGGACGAGAACGTCGCCACTGCCGATCGTCTCGTACGCCGGGCGGCCGCAGATGGCGCGCAGATCGTCCTCATCCCGGAGTTGTTCGAGGGTCCGTACTTCTGCATCGACATGCTGCCCGAGCATTTTGCGAAGGCCCTGCCGATCGAGGGCCACCCCACCGTGGCTCACTTCCAGGCGCTCGCCGCCGAGTTGAACGTGGTGTTGCCGATCAGCGTGTACGAGCGGGCCAACAATTCGACGTTCAATACGGTGGTCATCGTCGATGCCGACGGATCGAATCTGGGCATCTATCGCAAGAGCCACATCCCGGACGGCATCGGGTACACGGAGAAGTACTACTTCAACCCGGGTGACACCGGATTCAAGGTGTGGGACACCCGCCACGCGCGCATCGGTGTGGCCATCTGCTGGGACCAGTGGTTCCCCGAGACGGCCCGAGTGATGGCGCTGCAGGGTGCTGAGGTGTTGTTCTATCCAACAGCGATCGGCAGTGAGCCACCCGACCCCACGTGGGACTCGAGCGGCCATTGGCAGCGGGTGATGCAGGGTCATGCGGGCGCCAACCTGATGCCGATCGTGGCAGCCAACCGCGTCGGCCTGGAAGTCGGCCGAGGTGGCGAGCGCGAGATCACGTTCTACGGCAGTTCGTTCATCGCCGACGCGACCGGTGCCAAAGTTGCGGAGGCCGCTCGCGCCGGTGAGGCTGTGCTGACCTCCACGTTCGATCTGGCTGCGTTGCAGGCGATGCGCCACGGATGGGGATTGTTCAGGGATCGGCGGCCCGACCTGTACAGGTCGCTGTTGACGTCGGACGGTGCCGTTCCGGCCGAGGGTCGACGATGACCGACGGCGCGAACATGATGCCGGCCGAA
>JAYTRT010000659.1:0-3387 GCA_043746045.1 Actinomycetota bacterium
CTGCACGCCCAGGGCAGGCATCACAGCGATGCCAGGGTGGAGATCGGCGTGATCAAGTTCTGGGGTGCGAAGGTTCTGTACAACGTCATCGACCGGGCGATCCAGATCCACGGCAGTCTCGGGTACACGACGGATCTGCCGCTCGAGTCGATGTACCGGGCGGCTCGCGCCGCTCGTATCTACGACGGTCCGGACGAGGTGCACAAAGTCACGGTCGCGCGTCAGTTGCTGAAGCGGTACCGGCCGTCCGATCCGCCGATCGAGCACGTTCCGACTCGCCGTGCCGAAGCCTTGGAGAAGTTCGCCGGCTACCTCGACGGGCTGTGACCCTGCTGGCTACGGGGCCGTGTAGACGCCGGTGATCTCGCTGGCGTCGATCGACGAGTCCTCGATGGCATTCAGCATGTCGGCCGATGCCGAACCGTTCGGCAGTTCGACCTGCTGGCTGAGGGCGTACAGCGTGAACCAGTAGTGGTGCGTGCTGCCGGCTGGGGGGCACGGTGGGCTCCAACCGGTTGCCGGCGTGGCAGCCGTGCTGGAACCGTTCAGGGACTGGATCGCTCCGACCGGTACGACGCCCTCGCTGATCAGGTTCTCGGTGGGCTGCAATCCAGCGATGATCCACTGCACGTAGTCGTTGGCGTCGATGTCGGTGACGACGAGTGCCAATTCGACTGTGTCCGGTGAGGCGCCACTCCAACTGATCTGTGGGTGCACTCCCGCACCCTTGCATGTGAAGCGCTGGTCGATCGCGCCGCCGTCGGCCCATGGGAGTTGCAGCGTCAGTGACGAAGCAGCATCTGTCCCGGCGGTCGTCGTCGAGGTCGCCAACGGGTCGAGTTGGCTGCCCTTGGTTCCTGCCGCCGAGTCGATCGACGTGGTCGGCACCGTCGTGGTGGTCGGCGTGTAGACGCTCTGGTTCTGGCTCGGGTCGGCCGGGCGGAGCGTGCGTCCGTCACTGTTGCACGCGGCAAGTGCGGCCGAGATCAGCAACACCGAGCCGAGCACTGCGACGATGGGCCGGGCGAAGTTCGAGCGTGAGCGGGACACGGGGCCAGAGCCTAGGAGACCGCGCGGTCGCGTACCCGGCACTGACGGTGTGCCCGGCGCTGAGCTGGGGATCTGCGGTGGGCCGGTATCGTGGCGAGGTGACTGAACAGCAGCGATGCGTGCTCACCGTCCATGCCCACCCGGATGACGAAGCGTCGAAGGGTGCGCCGACGTTGGCGATGTACCACGACCAGGGTGTACGCACGGTGCTCGTCTGTTGCACCGGCGGCGAGGAGGGCGACCTCCAGAATCCGGCGCTGCGTGAAGAGGGCCAGCCGTTCCATGGGCTGACCCCCGAGCAGGACAAGGCAATGCTGGCCGAGCTCCGTCCGCACGAGCTGGCCGAGTCGGCACGGATCATCGGGTTCGACGAGGTCGTCATGCTCGGTTACCGCGACTCGGGGATGGCCGACACCGAGCCGAACACGAATCCGCTGTCGTTCAACATGGCGCCGATCGACGAATCGACCGGTCGTCTGGTCGAGATCATCCGGCGGACCAGGCCACAGGTGATCATGACGTACAGCGATGATCAGAGCGGCTACAACCACCCCGATCACATTCGTGTCCACGAGATCTCGGTGCTCGCATTCGCTCGCGCCGGCGATGCGGCGTGGTATCCAGAGGCCGGCGAGCCGTTTCAGCCTTCGAAGATGTACTACACGGTCTGGTCCCGCGCTCGTGGCCTGGCTGTGCATCAAGCGATGATCGACATCCACGGCAAATCGCCGTTCGACGACAAGTGGCTGGATCGTCCCTCACAGGACGACAGGATCACGACCAAGCTCGACGTCGGCGCATACCTGTGGGCCAGATCGGGCGCATTGCGAGCCCACGCCACACAGGTCGACCCGAAAGAGGGTTGGTGGTTCGGACTCGAGGACCACGAACTCGCGGCGGTGTACCCGTACGAGGATTGGGTGCTTGCCCAGTCGACCGTCGGCTTTCCCGAGCCCGGTCGTTTCGAGACGGATCTGTTCACCGGAATCGATCTCGATCCGCAATCCGCGAGCGACAGCTTCGATTCGCTGCGGGCCCACTCATGAGCTCCGTTCAGTACCGCGTCGCCTTCGGCAAGAAGGACGAAGTGGTCGAAGGGCCTGACGACGCGACCGTCGTCGTGTCCGTTGCAGCCGCCGATGCCGCCGGTGCAGCACTCGACCCAGCCGTCGCGTTCATGCGTGGCAAGCTGAAGTCAACTGGTTCTACCGGAGCGCTTCTCGAACTGCTGAAGTCCGGCGAGATGGGGCCGGTGCTGAAGCGTCTCGGCACGCGCTGACGGATCCGCACGCATCGCTTCGCGCAGTTGGCGGTATCCGATGACCATCGCGCCGCTGCGCTGCAACAGGTCGCGAAGCCGCTGGTCGGTCGTGACGAGGGCCAGATCGTCGATCCATCCCGTCGCCGATTCCGTGATGGCGTGCACCTCGGGCGTGTCGATCGCCGGCTGGACGTGGATCTCGGTCACACCAGGGGCGAGCGCGGCAACCGCGTCGTAGACCCGTTCGCGACTACCGGCTCGCCAGTCGTGGTCGAAGTGGTCCGGGAACAACACGCCCTCTTCGGCAGCGAGATCGCGGAACGGGAAGCCGGCGTCGTCCTTGCTGATGGTCGACGGTAAGCGAACCGGCAGCGCGAATTCGACTGCCAACTCGATGTACACGTCGAAGAACTCGGGCCGCAGGGTGATGGCCGTCAGATGAGGCGCGAGGTGGGTGACATCGACACCCCAGGCCAGAGCTCGCTCGATCTGGGCCCGGCATTCGCGCAAGACCTCTTCCGGATCGGCATGTTCCCAGAGGTCGTCGACACTGCGCGGGAACCCGGCTTCGCCGCTGTGCAACGACGGTGCGTGGGTGATCGGACCCCACCGATAGTTCGGATGTTCGCAGTTCAGCGTGAGGTGCACACCGATGTCGTCGGTCGGCCAGTGGCGCACCGCCGCGTCGCGCGCCCACGGGGCCGGCACCATCAGTGATGCACAGGATGCGACGCCTTCGTGCATCGCCGCGAACACGCCCTCGTTGGCGGCATGGCACGAACCGAGGTCGTCGCAGGAGATGATGACGAGACGATCGTCAGCGTTGTATCCCAGTCGTTCGGCGAGTGTCTGCACGGTGGGGACGCTATCCCCGACATGCCCCCCAGAGGCCCAGGTCGGATGCTTCGGCAGCCCGGGCAGCACTGACGAACTCTGCTGCGTGGGCATCGTTCGGTTTGATCGTCAGTGGCTTGGCGAAGCCTTCGGCGGCCAGTTCGAGATTGACGAACAGACCGTCTCCACTGCGGTAGACGTAGCCGAGCAACCTCCCGTAGTCGTCGCGGGCTTCGAGGTCG
>JAYTRT010000660.1:0-3381 GCA_043746045.1 Actinomycetota bacterium
CCGGGCGTCAGGGGGTCGCCATCACACTCGCGGAACCACGCGAGCAGCGACTTCTGGCGAACATCGAGCGCCTGACCAAGCAGAAGATCGCGGTCGAGAAGGTTCCGTCCGTTGCCGACCTTCGTGCCCGTCAGATCGAGATCACACTCGGAACGTTGCGTCAGGCGCTCGAGGCCGACGATCTCGACCGGTACGACGACGTGGTCGACACCCTCGTTCAGCAGTTCGACATCCGCCAGGTTGCGCTGGCGGCCGTGAAGCTGGCCCACGAAGCCAGTGGCGCCGTCATCGACGAGAAGGAGATCCCCGACGCGATGCCGCGACGGGACCGGGACACGGATCGGACCGATCGGCAGGACCGCGGCAAGGGCCCGACCTCGCAGACCGCAGGTCGGGACCGCAGTGCATCAGTTGCACGGGGAGGCGACAGCCGCGGTCGTGAGAACGGC
Organism: Actinomycetota bacterium; assembly: GCA_043746045.1. Taxonomy (GTDB): domain Bacteria; phylum Actinomycetota; class Acidimicrobiia; order Acidimicrobiales; family Ilumatobacteraceae; genus WLMZ01. Next base: position 450 of record JAYTRT010000660.1, read on the forward strand.
GAGACGGCTCGCGTCTTCGTCGGCCTCGGGCGCAAGGACGGGATTCGCGCCGGCGACCTTGTTGGTGCAATTGCCAACGAGACCAACCTCAGTGGACGCGAAATCGGTCCGATCAAGTTGGCCGAGCACTTTTCAATCGTCGGTGTGCCCGAATGGTCGACGGACCAGGTGATCGCGGCGCTGAAGGCCACGACACTGAAGGGCAAGCGGCCGACGGTTCGTCGATACACGGATTGATCAGTGCTCCGCCGAGCGGATATCCGGGTACCGCGCGTGGGGTGATGCCGACCGAGAGTGAGAATTGGATAGTGTTCCGCCGATGCATTTTCGGTGGGGAATGTCGCGCCTGTTATTGGTGGCGCTGGGAGCCGGTGTTGCCGTCGTGCCCGGGGCGGTTGCGCCCGGGATTCGGGTCTCGGCCGGGAACGACATGACGCCGTGGACGTCCCCGTCGATGCCGCCACTCTGTACGGCCGCGCAGATCACCTCGGGCAACGTGACCGCCTGTCTGCTCGATGGTCCGGACGGTCGTCCCGAGAGTCGAGGGTGGCCGACGCCGCCGTTCCCGACGCCGGACAATGCGACGACCGTGCCGTGGGTCGACCTCGCCCAGGGTGCGACCGGATCGAGAGTGACAACCCTGCAGAACGCCCTGATCGCATCGGGATACGTGATCACCGCTGACGGCACATTCGGCCCGATCACGGATTCGGCTGTCCGCAAGTTCCAGGTGATGGAGAGTCTGCCGGAGACCGGCGTCGTCGACCAGCCGACCGCAGGAGCACTCGGCATCCTCCAGACGGGCGGCGGAACGTTTCCGCCCGCGGGCTTCACATGGATCGGATGGTCGTACAACGGGTCCCCGGCGCTCGCCGCGTGGGAAGCGCAGCTGGTCGGAAATCCGGCGCCGATCGGAGTCGTCGCGGCCAAGCAGTTGCGGTCGCTGCCGGACGCGTTGCCGCTGTTCGTCGGATTCATCAAGGACGTCTCGGCCGGGGGATACAAGATCACCGACGCCGGAACCTACGCATTCCGGTGCACCTCGAACAGCCGCAAGGACTGCGACGGCCAGTCACGCGACGAGATGTCGAATCACGCGTACGGCCTGGCCCTCGACATCAACACCTCGGCGAACCCTGAATTGACCTACAGGGGAGTGGGCACGGCAACTGCCTGCGCCACCACCGTGAAGACTGACATCCCGATGTGGATGGTGCTCGCCGCTCAGAAGTGGGGGCTGTATTGGGCCGGCTATGGCTGGAACGGTGGTTGTCTGACGCCGGCCCAGATCAAGTCGAGCGTTCTGCGCGATTCGATGCATTTCGAGTTCCGTGGCACGCCGGCCCAGGCCAAAGCGATCGCTGCGTTCAACCTGAGCGGCGCCCCGGCCACCCCGGCCACCCCGGCCCCGCCAGCCGCCCCGCTCGCGCCGCCGGTTGCGCCACCGTCGACCAAGACGTGTCTCGACCTGGTCGATCAGGCTGGTCTCGTGAGCAACCGGTGCCTGGCCCCGGCAGAGGTTCCGGGCAAAGGTTGGAGGACGGTGATCGCGACACAAGCGCCCCCCGGTGCGACCGCGGCGATCGTGAACATCACGCTGACGGGCGCGACGACAGCCGGATACGTGACCGCCGAACCGTGCACTGCCATGTCGGGTGCAGCGAGTGTCGGTGACCGGAGTTGGTCGAACGGCAACTCGGTCCCTGGGCTGACGACTGCCAACCTGTCCGTCGTGCCGATCGACGCGAACGGTGCGTTCTGCCTCTACCAATCACAGTCGGGACACACGATCGTGGATGTGCAGGGTTTCTTCGCGCCGGCCAGTGCATCACCGGGCGGCGGAAACCTGCTGACGGCGGTGGCCCCTCGACGAATCATCGACACCCGGACGCAGACCTACTGCGCTCCCAACGGGACGTGTGGCAAGCAAGGGCCTGTACCCGCCGACACAGAACTGATGGTGGCCGCACCGGCGGTACCGGCGAGCGCTGTCGCGCTGCTCGCGAACCTGACGATCACCGGTCCGATCGGGAGCGGCTACGTCACGGCCGATGCATGCTCGGCACTGACCGTCGGGCCGCAGAAACGGTCGAACACGAATTTCGTCGCCGGGTCGACGGTGGCCAATCTCGCGGTCGTGCCGACCACCAGCTCGACGGCAGGCGAACAAATTTGCTCGTACACGAGCGCGACGACGCAGAAGGCGATCGATCTCCAGGGTTACTTCGCTCCGGCCTCGGCCGGCGGCTGGGGTTTTGCAATGTCACCGTCGCAGCGTCTGCTCGACACCCGGAACTGTCGGATCGAGGCGAATACCGGGGCGCAGCAGTGCGCGAGTCCGAATGCAGCAGGCTCGATCGTTCGTGTCCAGGGCCCCGCTGGAGAATCGGCGGTGCTCGTCAACCTCACCCTGACCGATGCCAAGCAGGCGGGTTACGCGACTGCCGACAAGTGTTCGGCGTTGGTGGCGGGCCCGCAGACAAAGTCGAACAGCAACATGACCGTCGGCAAGGTGGCTGCGAACGTCGCGGTGGTTCCACTCGATCCCGACGGCGGGTTCTGCGTCTATCTCTCCGCGTCAGCCCACCTGGTCGTCGATCTGCAGGGCACTTTTTCGGCGACAGCGGCCCTACGATTCAATCCGATCACACCGGTGCGTCGGCACGATTCACGCGAGTTGAACACGCCCTGAGGATCGTCGAGCCACGGTGAGGGCCAGCCAGATCAAGGGAATCTGGAGCGGAAGCCGGCCGTAGGCGAGCAGACGCTGCGCCAAAGGTCGGTCGGCCCAATCAATTGCCATCTGGATGTTGGCCGGCAAGACGGCGATGAACAATGCTGTGGCGAGGTAGCCGCCGAGTCTGCGCGTGCGTGGCACAGCGACTGTCACAGCAACACCCAGTTCGGCAACGCCGCTGATGTAGGTCCACAT
>JAYTRT010000661.1:0-3375 GCA_043746045.1 Actinomycetota bacterium
CCGGCCCCGATGATCTCGACCCCTGTCTGCTGAGGCCAGCCGAGGTGCAGGCGATCTTCCACAGCGGACCGGTCACGGTGCAGCGCGTGTTCGCCGACAACCCTGCTGACTTCGCGTGCTCCTACCTTCTGGTGCCGAGCCTTCAATATTCCATCGTCATCGACACGGTCAGCTACGCGGCACTCGCGGCGAGTCCCACCGCACTGCAGGACCGATACGTCGCCGATCGGAAGTCATTCAGCTCGGTCACCGACATCCCCGGCTTGGCCCTGCCGTCGGAAGCCAACGCGGCACCAGGGTTCGCAAACGTGTGGGGGTTCGGCGACAACTCTTACGCTGAAATCGCAGATGACGGTCCCCCCGGAGGCTCTGGCGGATCGGGATCGACGTCCGCCGGTAGCCCGATACCCCCGAGCCCGCTGGTCGACTTCAAAACCCCCATCCCGGACCAGGCATTCTTGGTCAGCATCATTCCGACCCCCGGCCTCACGGGGAGCTCGGTCTGTGGAACAGCTGGCGTGCTATGCGCCGCAGATTCACCTTTCACGGTCGCGGGTCAAGGCGAAGGCCTCAACCAATAGAGTGCGATCCCTCGTTCGAGAACGTGCGTGAGCATCGGGACTCTTCTCCGGACGCGCTGACGAACACGCTCGGAGTGCGGTTCGGCACGTTCACCACAGCGCCCGTCGCATTCCCTCCCGGCACGCCGTTCGCGCACAGTCAGACGGTGACCGTGCAGTTCAGGGCAGACGGTGACCAGACAACGAGATGGGTCATGGCTGAGGGTTTTGGGTCGGGGACCATCACGCTCGCCGGTGGAAACATTGCGCCATCTTGCGATGAGGGTCTCTCTCAGTTCAGTAGGACTTCGGGAGGCCCAGGACCTGAGTTCCGATGTAGTTGCACACCATCTCCTGGCTGACCGGTGCGATCTTCATCAACCGGGCTTCGCGCCAGTAGCGCTCGACGTGGTACTCGCGGGCGTAGCCCATGCCGCCATGGGTCTGCATCGCGCGGTCGCATGCGAAGAAGGCGGCCTCGGCGGCGAGGTACTTTGCCGTGTTGGCCGCCTCGCCGCTCGGCATCCCGTTGTCAAAGCGCCAGGAGGCTTCCCGAACCGCGAGTTCGGCGGCGTGCAACTGCATGTGCGCCTCGGCGAGCGGGAACGCGATGCCCTGGTTCTTGCCGATCGGTCGGCCGAACACGACCCTGCTGTTCGCGTAGTCGACCGCCTTGCGCATCGCAGCGCGACCGATGCCGAGTGCCTCCGAGGCGAGCAGGATGCGTTCCGGATTGAGTCCGTCGAGCAGGTACTTGAAGCCCATGCCTTCGTCGCCGATGCGCCGGCTGACCGGTACCCGAAGGCCGTCGTAGCGCACCTCGCAGGAGACCACGGCGTTGCGGCCGAGCTTGGCGATCGGGCGGATGTCGACCTCGGGACGTTGCAGATCGACAAGCAACAACGTCATCCCGTCGGTGGGCTTCGCGCACTCCTCGCGCGGCGTCGTGCGTACCAGCAGCAAGCACAACTCGCAGTACGGCGCCTTGGTGGTCCATACCTTCGCGCCATGCACGACGTACTCGTCGCCGTCGCGCACCGCACGGGTTCGGATCGACGCGGTATCGGTACCAGCATCGGGCTCGGTGACCCCGAACGCCACGTGCAGCTCCCCGGACGCGACGCGCGTCAGCACGTCCTTGGCGAGTTCGGCTGACCCGTAGCGGCGTACGGGCTCCATCCCGAAGATCGACAGATGAATGGCCGAGCAGCCGTTCATCGCAGCACCGGATGCGGCGATCTCTTCGAGCATCACCGACGCCTCGGTGATCCCCTGACCTCCACCACCGAACTCCTCGGGAATAGCGATGCCGACCCAGCCACCCTCGGCGAGAGCGCTGTAGAAATCCCACGGGAACTCATGCGCTTCGTCCTTCTCCGACCAGTACTCGTCGGTGAAGTCCGCACAGATCCGCCGGACACCCTCGCGGATGGCCTCGTGGTCGCTGGTCCGGGTGAAGTCCATCAGTGCACCTCAGCTTCCTGGCGAAGCCGCTCTCGCGAAGGCCGACCTCGTGGATCGTACCGGAGGCCGTACCGAAGTCGGGGACGCCTCGCGGTTCCTAGGGCCACCTCTGGTCATGTTCTTTGAAACGAGCGTCAGATCGCCGAGCATCGGCGCCCACCGCTGTATCTGGATGACCGCGCTGGCGCGCTCGCCGAGCCGGTGCAGGGACGGGCGGCGACCATGATGCAGGAGACAGGTGCGGATGGTGTTCCGTTGAACAACAGACCGGAGTATCGCTCTGCTTGGTCAGAATCGTTGTCGAGGCGCTCACTGTGAAGCTCGCAGGGCTTGAAATCGTAGGCGGATCGCGTTCCGTGTGTGATCGACCAACATTTGTGCTCGGATCATCTTCTCGCGTCGCATGTCGAGAAGGAGTTCTTCGGCGTTTCCGATGGTCACCGTTCCGTGGCCATCTCGGCTGAACACCAGTTGACCGTTGCCATCGGTGATGCGGAACGGGTGGTTTCTCTTGCGCTGGTTCTGCGCGAACGACGCAATGCCTCGACCGTCGTACGCTCGGCTTGAACCGTCCGGCTGCGCGATTTCGAGAGTGAACCTGTGTTCGTTGTGGAGGATGAGGTCTTCGAGTTCGTTGTCGGAGGTGGCCATCTGAACGTTCTCCCTGAGAGCGGGCTGATGAACAGACAATCGGCAACTCCACCTCGTCCTTGAGTACGCAGCCGATGAGGTCATCGGCGGACACGCTCAGCGGGCGCTCGCGAACCGGCACACACCGACTCCACAAGGAGCGATCATTCGGCCGGCCGCCGTCGACGCCGCGCTGATTTCGCCGGTGCGATGTACCCGGTCCACGGCTTCATCGGCCGCGACGGGCGTCCGCAGCCCTTCGATCGACCGATTGTCGACCACGGTGCGCATCGGCGGCCGTGCGATGTAATCTTCGGCGAATATCGACGATCTACACGGGGGACATCATGAGTACCGCACCGCTGGAGCAAGCCATTCAATCAACCAGGGTCGTCCTCGCCGGGGTGCACACAGAACAACTCGAGAGTGAGAGCCCATGCAAGTCGTGGACGGTTGCCGCTTTGATCAACCACATCGTCGGGGGACAGTTCTTCTTCGCGACGATGGCCAACGGTGAGGCGCCGAGCGCCGAGGCCCCGCCGGACTTCGCCGCCGGCGACTTCGTCGCGGCGTTCGATCAGGGATGCGCAGCGTCACTCGCAGCGTTCAACGCTGACGGTGTGATGGACAGAATGCTCCATCTGCCCTTCGGTGAGATGCCTGGCGCAGCGTTCGTCGGTATCGCTGCGACGGACACGTTCGTGCACGGTTGGGACCTGGC
>JAYTRT010000662.1:0-10425 GCA_043746045.1 Actinomycetota bacterium
TCGTGGGATCGAAACGAAGGTCGTCGAAACGAGCGGAGCCGACGTGCATGACGTCGGGGCTCCTCGTCTGTACACACAAGGACTGTCGCACGTCGAGCGGTTGGACCGACCTCGTCGACGAGGCGGCGACGACCCGCCGTGCACATGAGGTGTCCTGCCAGGACGTGTGCAAGGGACCGGTGGTCGGCTACGCGATCGACGGCGACGTGCGCTGGTTCGCCAAGGTCACGTCGGCCAAGAGACGCAGGTTGATCTCGACGATGGTGGCGACGGGACATGTCCCCGACGAGTTGCGAGACCGCGAGGCCCGCAAGCGTCGTGGCGTAGTCCGTGGCCAGAACCGAATGCATCCGCTCGACCCGGAACGGGCCGCACAGCTCACGAGTTCTCTTTGATCGCCTTGACGACTTCGTCGAGATGGGCCTGACCCTCGTACAGCGAGCGCAACATCCAGAACCGCCAGAACTTGACGAGCGCAGTCCGAATCCACAGTGCTGCGCCGACGAGAGCAAGCGAGATGCAGGCGAGTCCGAGGATGATCAACTCGTTCTGATCGAGTGCGTTCGTCTCCTGGCCGGCTTGTACATACGAACCGAAGCCGACGATGATCGCCGCGATCATCATCACGATGCCGAGCGTGCTCGTTGCCTTCTCGGTAGTTGCCTTGCCCGAGGTCTTCACCTGGAGGTCGGCGATCTGATCCTTGAACTGCGCGATCCGGTCGTCGCTGCCCATGGCTCCTGGTGCGGATGATGTAGCGGTCATGACTGTCCCTTTCCGCCGAGATAGGCAGATGAAAGTTCTTCGGCAAGTTCGTCGGGAGCCCCGACGCGTGTGATTCTTCCGTGGAGCATGATGGCAGCTCGGTCGGCGATGCCCAGAACTGTCCGCGCGAACTGTTCGACGACGAGCACGGACACCCCCGATTGGGCAACCTGGGCAACGATTTCATAGAGGCGCCCGACGATCAGTGGGGCGAGGCCCATCGACAGCTCGTCGAGCAGGAGTACGGCTGGATTGGTCGACAGTGCCCGGGCCATCGCGAGCATCTGCTGTTCACCGCCGGACATCGTTCCGGCCAACTGCGTCCGCCGGTCGCCGAGGCGCGGGAAGCGCTCGTAGGCGATCGCCTCGATGTCCGCCAGCTTGGCGCCCGTATGGGTGCACATCATCAGGTTCTCGCGAACGGACAGGTTCGGGAAGATACCCCGGCCTTCGGGAATCGTGCACAACCCGATGCGTGCGAGCTTGTCCGCACTGACGCCGCACACGGAACGGCCGGCAAGCCGGACGTCACCCGTCGTGACCGGCAGCAGCCCCGCGCAAACCTTCAAACTGGTTGATTTCCCGCCGCCGTTCGGACCGAGAAGCGCGAGCACTTCGCCGCGCATCACCGTCAGTGAGACGCCGTGCAACACCTCGATGGTGCCATATCCGGCGCGCACATCGACCAATTCGAGAATCGGCTCCGCATTCGGATCGCTGACCATCACGGTCAAGTCGGTGTGCTCGAAGGGAGCGATGTCGGCCACCGCGAGGTCAGTCTGATTCACATCCGTCATGCGTTTTGGTCCTCACCGAGATATGCGTCCAGGACGGCTTGATTGGTCTGGATCTCCGACGGCGTGCCAGCGGCGATGATCCGACCGAAGTCGAGCACCTGGATGAACGAACACACTTTCATGACCAACGACACGTCGTGCTCGACGAGCAGGATCGCCGTGCCTTCCTCGCACAGATGCAGGAGCAGTTCGCCGAACTCGTCGGTCTCCTGCTCGTCCTGACCGGAAGCCGGCTCGTCCAGCAACAGGATTCGCGGACGGGTCATCAACGCTCGTCCCATCTCGACTCGCCGGGCCATACCCGTCGGAATCTCGGAGACATCGCGGTCGGCGAGATGGGTGAGCCCCATCAGTTCCAGGACCCGGGTGCATTCGTCGCTCGGGTCGACGCGGCCCCGACGACTGCCCCACCGGTTGCGGATCTCGCCGGCGACCTGGATGTTTTCGCGCACGGTCAGCGACGTGAACAGCTCGAGCCGCTGGAAGGTGCGGGCCACGCCACCCCGTGCCCGTTTGAACGGCGGCAGGTCCGTGATCTCCTTGTCGTCGAGCAGAATCACGCCGGACGTCGGCTCGAGCAGCCCGGTGATGCAGTTGAAGAGGGTGGTCTTGCCCGCGCCGTTCGGTCCGATGAGACCGGTGATCGCACCAGCTCGGGCAGTGATGTCGACCGAGTTGAGCGCCATTGCGCCGCCGAACTTCATCGCGACTCCACGACATTCAAGGAGCGACACGGGAAACCTCCGGAGCTGGGGGGACGATGCCGAGGGCGTTGTCGAGCATTGCCTGGTCGGACAACCTGAACGGTCGACCGAGGCCGATCTGATCGAGGCTCTCGCCGTGCACGGCAAGTTCCTCGTCGGCGAACCGGTCGGCATAGAGGGCCTTGATCACCAACGGAACCACCACGACGGAGACGATCACGATCATCGCGAACGTCCAGTTACCGATGGTATGACGCCACGCGAGGACCCACAATCCGACCAGTCCGAAGACCCACACCGCGGCGGCCGCAGGTGCCCGACGGAGCGGTCGGAAACTGTCCATGATCTGTTGAGCGATACCACTCGGGTTCTTGCCGAGACCGATGCCGACCAGAGCCGGGCCGACGAACTTGGTGAAGTTGCCGAGCACAGACACGAACAGCCAGTGCACGGACGGATAGTCGTGGCCGAGCTTGGCCAGAACGTTCGGACCGACGACGCTGAGGACACTGAGGAAGATGCCGGCGAGGAGGGCGCCACTGACGTATCCGATACCACCGACCACCGCGATCATGAACAGGGTCAGGCTGTTGAATCCGTCGAACCCGTTGTTGTTCGCCAACGTGCGCTGTTGGCATGCCCACATCAGTCCACCGAGGCCGGAGATTCCCGACGAGAGCATGAACACGCTGAGCTTGAGCCGAGTGACGTTCAGGCCGAGCGTCGCACAGGCGGCCGGGCTGTCCTTCATCGCCACGACCATCCGACCGTAGGCGCTTCGCCGCAATGCGATCAGACCGACACCGATGACGGCGAACATGATGGTCATCAGCATCAAGAAGTTGCGCTGGTCGTTGAAGTTGATTCCGAACCAATGTGGTCTCGGGATGGTCAGCGAGCCGGTCGTGAAGAAGTTGACGGTGAACTTGAGGCCGAAGACGTTGCCCTTCAGCGCCGCTGTCTGCAAGAACACGAGCTGGTTGACGACGATTCCGAACGCGAACGTCGCGAGTCCGAGATACAGACCGCGCAGTCGAAGTGCGGGCAGTGCGATGAGCCCACCGACGATGGCGCAGATGCAAATTGCGAGCAGGATTGCCGGAACCGAGAGCGTGGTCTTCGTGGCCAGACCGCCCGGGCCGACATCGAACTGCCACGCCGCGATCAGCGCGATGCCGGCGAAGGTGAAGATGGCCAGGTTGATCTCGCCCGCGTAGCCGGTGAGCAACACCAACGAGATCGCCAGCAGTGACAGCGCCATGCCGTTGGCCAGGCTGATCACGGCCGAGCCGGACATCAGCTTCTGGAGCATGAAGATGACCGCGACCAAGACGCCCGCCCAGGCAACTGCCTGTTTCATGCTGGGGACGTGGAACCGTTCTCGTGTCCTGGCGACGATGGCCCCGCGGAGACGATCCTGGGGCAGGATCAAAAGGGCGCCGAACAGCAGCAGGGCCGGGATTGCGTTGCGCAGGTTACGCAACGCCAGCCAGCGCTGCCCAGCATCGGACACCCAGTCGAAGTACAGCTTCGACAGGCCGAGCACCATTGCCCCGACGTAGGTGAGGGGGATGCTGCGTAGCCGGCCGACGATGGCTGCCGGATAGGCATCGAAGATCAGCAGGGTGAGCGCGAAGATCTGCAAGGCGCCCTGCTGCGGTGACAACAGCACGCCGGCCAGGCCGGCCAACGCAGCGCCGATCGCCCAGCTGAACATGCTCATCCTGTCCGGGCGGCCACCGTTGAGCATCAGCAAGGAACGGTCGTCGACCGTCGCCCGCATCGTGACACCCATCCGGGTCCTGAAGAGAAGCACGTACAGGGCGCCGGCGATCAGCACGGCAAGCGCGACGCCGATCAACTGGTGATAGAAGACCGCCTGACCGAGGATGTCGATCTTGCTGCCGCCGAAGAACTTCTTCGGCACGATGTTGCGGCTACCACCGCGGAACCAGATCCACGTGGCCGCACCGTTGACCCCGAGCAGCAGCGCGATCGGCGTGACGAGACGCGTGACTTCACTGGTTCCGCTCAGACCACGGATGACCACGATCTCGAGCAGGAGACCGATCAATGGAGCGAAGAACAGGATCGTCAGGACGAGCGCGATCGGTGCCGGAACACCCCAATCGAACCGCAACTGCCAATAGATCAACGCGCTCATCGTCGCGACCGCACCGTGCGCGAAGTTGAACACTCCAGAGGTCGAGTATGTGACCACCAGGCCCGTCGCCGCGATTGCGTAGACGGACCCGAGGCACAACCCGAGCACTGTGTAGGCGAGGAAGTTCTGCATGTTGCCTCAACTGCTCCAGTGCTTCATCGTGGGTGGAGTCCTATTGACCGGTGAATTGCTGAGAGATGCGATTGGCGTCCAGTTTGGCTGCGGCCAGCGCTGGAACGCCGACGACCTTGGCGACCCAGGTCGGGTCACAATCGAACGTGCCGGGCTTGGCCGGAGCAATCCGCTTGTACGAGGTACCGACCAGCTGCAACAACACGTTGCATGCCGGGGGATGATTTGCACCAGGGTCACTCTCGCCGTGCAGACCGTGTCCGGTCCACTTGTGCGTGTTCTTCAGGTTGGTCAATGTGCATGCTCGGGTCAGCTGGGCCCCGCAGGCCGATGCCGCTGTTGCCCACAGCAGGAACGACGAAGTCGCCTGAGCACCGAGGAGCGATGTGTCGCCGTGCGCGGCCTTGACCAGGTCGAGGTAGTCCTTGGTGGCCGGGTTGACACCGGCTTCCTCGAACGGGACGAAGCTCATCCGGGTGTACACCTTGTCGAGCGCCCCGTCGGTGTTGGCAGCCGCACAGCCGGCCTCGTAGTGATTCGTGTCGGTGATGATCGGGACGTCGAAGCCGTTGGCCTTTGCGGTCTGCGCGAACAACTGCAGGTTCGGTAGGCACGAGCCGGACCAGTACACCGCCGTCGAACCAGCGGCCTGCAACTGCTTGACGAACGGGGTCCAGTCGGTCTCTCCAGTGATCGAGTATTCGAGGTTGGTCTCGGAGAAGCCCCAACCGAACGCACCAGCGGTGGCGACAACCTTGTCGCGAGTCTCCTGCGTGGCCGAGTAGTTGCCGACGAGCATGCCGACATGCTTGACCGCATCGCCGAGCAGAGCCGTCGTCTGAGCGAACTCTCCGGCCGGCGTCTCGTCGGCCGGGTTCGGAACACCTTGGTAGACGTCCTTGCCCATCGCGAATGCTGCGCTGACGCTGTACGCGGGAACGGCGGGGAGCTTGCACCCGAGCCTGATTTCTTCCTGGTTGCCGTCGAAAGCCCAGCCCTCACCGACGAGGAAGAAGTTCTTGCCGTCGCAAGCACCCTGGATCGCAGGACCGATGTTCAGCAACGCTGCATCGAAGTAGTTGAGCGTGATCTTGCGCCCGTTGATGCCACCGAGATCGTTGCACTTGGCGACGAGCGCCTTCATCGCATCGGTGATCTCGTGGTCGAGGCCGGGCGATCCGGCATAGCCGGCGTCGTCACCCGAGGCAATGCTGATCGCGTCCTTGGTGACACCGACCTCGGTTCCATCATCGGTATTGGCGCCGCTGCCGGCACTGCACGGCCACGGCGCATCACCGAACTTCGGGCCGGCCGCAACAGTGGTGGCCGTCGCTCCAGCTGTTGTGGTCGTGGCCGCGCCAGACGCTGCTGTTGTCGTCGCTGCGGACGGCGCTGTCGTCGTCGCTGCGGACGGTGTTGTCGTGGTCGCACTCGTCGAGCCGGCTGCCGCCGTCGTGGACGAGGCAGCGCTCGGGGCTGCCGTGCTCGCCGCCGCCGGCAACGCCGTTGTGGCGGGGCCGGCGGTAGTGGTTGCGGTTGCACTGCCGCGATCTTTTCCGCATGACGACGCCACGATGGCGAGCGTCATGAACGCAGCGACAAACCGAACTGATGTACTTCGCATCAAGAAATTCCCCCGGGACAGGTCTTTGGACGAGTCACGGTAACAGAATCTGACACACCGTCAGAAATCAGACGGGACGATGATTTGCGAGGTTTCAACAGGACCGGGAGCACTCGAATACGGCCTGGTCAGCCCGGGGTGAACTGCTGCGAGATGCGGTTCGCATCCAACTTCGCAGCCACCAGAGCGGGTGTGCTGGGGATCTTGACGACGTACGACGGGTTGCAATCGAAGGTTCCCGCAGCGGTCGGCACGATGCGGTCGTACTTCGTGCCATCGAGCTTCAGCAGAGCCGTGCAATCGGTCGGATGGTTCGCGCCGGGATCGGTCTTGGAGTACAGACCGTGGCCGGTCCAGTCGTGGACGTTCTTGAGATTGGCGATTGCACAATCACGAGTCAGGTTGTCGCCGCAGGACGACGCAGCGGTCGCCCAGAGCAGGAAGGACGAGGCGGCTGTGGCACCCAGACCGGACACCCCGCCGCCACTGGCCTTCATCAGATCGAGGTAGTCCTGAACTGCCTTGTCGGTGCTCGCCTCTTCGAACGGAACCGCCGAGATACGGACATAGACGTTGTTCATCGCTCCGTCGGTGTTCGCAGCTGCACACGCTGCCGAGTAGTGATTGGCCTCGGTCAGCACGGGGATGTTCAGGCCGTTGGCCTTGGCCGCCTGCATGAACAGCTGCAGGTTCGGCAGGCACGTGCCGGACCAGTAGATCGCGCCGGCACCAGCATCCTGGAGCTGCTTGACGAACGGAGTCCAGTCAGCCTCACCGACCGGGTTGTACTCGATGGTCTTCGACACCCAGTTCCAGCCGAAGGTCTCCGAAGCAATGACTGCCTTGTCGCGCGACTCCTGTGTGGCGGAGAAAGCGCCGACGAGGGCGGCTGCCTTCTTCACTCCGTCAGGGAACAGCTTGGCGAACTGTGCGTACATTCCGGCGGTCGTCTCGTCGGACGGTCCTGGCGTCGGAGCGAACACGTCCTTGCCATGCGCGAACGCTGCACTGACGGCGTACGCCGGAACGGCCGGGAGGCCGCAGCCGAGGCGGATCTCCTCCTGTCCGACGTCGAGCGCCCAGCCCTCACCGACGAGGAAGAAGTTCTTGCCGTCGCAGGCCGCCTGCATTGCCGGGCCGACGTTGAACAACGCTGCATCGAAGTAGTTCAGCGTGATCTTGCGCCCGTTGATGCCACCGAGGTCGTTGCACTTGGCAACCATTGCCTTCATCGCATCAGTCATCTCGCTGTTCAGGCCTGGCGCCCCTGCGTAGCCGGCGTCGTCACCGGCGGCGATGCTGATCGAGGTCTTGGTCACGCCGGGCGTCGAGCCGTCGTCGGCGTTCTTGCCGTCACCGGCTCCGCACGGCCAGGGCGCATCGCCGAAGGTCGGCCCCGCAGGCACGGTCGTCGCCGTTGGCGCCGTGGTTGTCTGCGGCGCTGCAGTGGTGGCGGTGGACGATCCCGTGACGGCCGTCGTGCCCGACGATCCGCTCGACGGGGTTGTCACACCCGAGGCAGCCACGGTGGTCGGTGCCCCGGTCGTCGGTGCTGCAACGACCGTGGTGGTCACCGCAGCTGTCGTGGGCGGCGCAACCGACGCCGGGGTCGCAGCGCGGGATTTGCCGCAGGAAACGGCGAGCAGCGCAAAGACAACAGGAACTGCGGCATAACGAAAACCAGAACGACGCATGAAATCCCCCCCGAGATTCGGTGTGATGGTGCGGGCACCGTAACACGTTCTCGGCGGCCAGGCAGGCCTGTTCGAGGTTTTTCAGGAGAAAGAACTAACGGTTGTTCTCAGCCGATCGCGATGGGGTTGACCGGCGTACCCGTTGCACCCGTGATGAGCAGTCCACCGACCGCCAGGAGGATGTCGTAGCACCGATCGGCGGCCAGGTCAGCGAGCCACAGATGCTCGATCAGGGTCACTCCCATCTGCTGCAGCAACTCGATGTGGACACCAAGGAACTTGTTCTGGTCGAACGGGATCGGCTCGATCGCCGAGTTGTCACTGCCGACCACACTGATGTTGTTGTCGCGGATGAACGTCACGGCATCGAGCCCGATGCCTGCCTGCATCCACGCCTGCTCCGGCGGAAGGTGCTTGTTGCGGTGCTCGATCCAACCCGTACGCACGAGCAGCATGTCGCCGGGCTCGATCGTCGTCTCCTGGGCGGCACGGCATGACTCGAGGAGTGCACTGTCGATGATCTGGTTGACGCCGAGCGCCTCGCCCGTCGTGGCTTCGACGTGAGCGGCGACATCCAGCAGCTTTGCCGGCCCGGCGAAGCTGCCGGTGTTCTCGATGCCGAGCTTGGCGGCGCCGCCCCTCGGCGTGAACGTGTCTCCGGCAAATCCGTTGTACAACGTGAACTCCGACGCAACGTGGGAGAGCGCGTCCATGTGCGTGCCGATGTGGCTTGGCATCACGATCACGTCCTCGTTCGCTCCGACGCCTTCACCGATGTCGAAGAATGGCGGAACGCGACCGATGTCGGCCGTGGACGACAGGGTGTAGCGCTCGATCAACGGACGGTCGTGCACCGCCGGCACCGAGGCCTGGCTGAGTTGGATGGACAGCGAATAGACCTTTCCTGTGACACGCCGTTGCGCTGCTGCCTTGACCGCTTCCGGTGTGATCAGGTTGAGGGTTCCGCGTTGATCGTCGTCGCCCCATCGTCCCCAGTTGTTGCTCATCGACCTTTCGTATCACGCCGACACGACACCGCCGACTACCGTCCGACGTCATGACGAATCAGCGCATCAACGAGACGACGAATCGCAAGACGATGCAGACGTCGCCCACCGGTGGACTCGAAGGAACAGCGGTGCTGGTCACCGGGGGCGGAACCGGCATCGGACGCGCATGTGCAGTCCGCCTCGCCGCCGACGGAGCCGCCGTGACGATCTCGGGGCGGACCGAGACGTCGCTGATCGATGCCGTCGCGATCATCACCGCAGCCGCCGAAGCCACCGGGCGCGGGGGCAGCGCCAGGTTCGTCACGGGTGATGTCACGATCGAGGACGACGTGGCCCGGATGGTCGCAGCGGCTGTGCAGCCGACGGGCGCCCTCGACGGTGTCGTCGCCAATGCCGGTGGATCACGCGGGATGGGCCCGTATCACCTGACCCAGACCGAGCAGTTCATCGAGACCCTCCACCTCAACGTGGTGGGCACGATGCTGTGCATCAAGCACTCGGTGCCCCACCTGGTCGCAGCTGGGGGCGGGTCGTTCGTCGGCATGTCCTCCATCGCCGGCTACGTGACGCACCCGTACTTCGGCGCCTACACCGTGTCGAAGGCCGGCATCGAGCAGATGATGCGCAACGCCGCCGACGAATACGGCGCTGTCCAGGTCCGGTTCAACGCGATTCGCCCCGGATTCATCACGACCGAGATCATGGAAGGTATTCCGCGCGACAGCGAGGTCTACAACAGCTACATCACCCAGACCCCGATGGGCGACGTCGGCGAGCCCGAGGACATCGCCGCGCTGGCCCGGTTCCTGATCGGCCCCGATTCGCGCTGGATCACCGGCACGGCAATCGCCGTCGACGGTGGGCACGGCCTCCGTCGCGGCCCGGATTTCGGCCCGTTCCTGGAGCCAGTGCTCGGTGCCGACGTGATGCTGGCCAAGAAGGCGTTCACCCTGGGCTGAACTGGCGGGCCGAACGCGTCAGCCGTGGGCGCCACCGTCGATCCGCAAGGAGGTCGCGGTGATCCACTTGCCGTCGTCGCTGGCCAGCATCGCGATTGCTCCCGCGATGTCGGCGGGCTCGCCCATTCCCTTTCCGTTGTCGATCAACGGAGACATCTTCGAGAAGAGCGACCAGTCGGCGTCCTTCGGGATCATTCCGGCGGCATCGTCGGTGATGCCGCTGATGATGCCTCCCGGAGCAACGGCGACGGCCCGCAGTCCATTCTTCGCGTATTCCACGGCCAGCGTGTGGGTGAACGAGTCGACTCCACCCTTGCTGGCCGCGTAGGCGGCCATGTACGGGTGAGCGAACGTGGCCGATGTCGAACTGAAGTTGACGATGACACCACGACCCGAGTCGAGCAGTGGCGGGAGCGAGGCGCGGACCATCAAGAACGTGCCGGTCAAGTTGATGTCGATCACCTGGTTCCACATCTCGAGTGTGCATTCGTGCGTCTTCACCGCGCGGATGATGCCGGCGGCGTTGACCAGCACGTCGAGGCCGCCGAGGCGCGCTGCGACTTCGGCGACGTGCAA
>JAYTRT010000663.1:0-3366 GCA_043746045.1 Actinomycetota bacterium
GTCGGCCGCATTCGCATCCGCGATGCGCGCAAAGACGTTGTCGTCGGCGAGGTTGGCGGCGAACAGCTCGAAGAACCTCGTGATCCGCTCGTCGCTCACCATGGCCAATGCATGGAATGCACTCCGTGCGCCGGTCACCGCAGCCGCCACCAGAGCGTGTTCTGCCGATGGAATGTGCAGAAGTGCGCCGTCGGTCTGGACGACGACCAGACGGTCGCCGTCCAGAAAGGCATCGGCGAGATCGGAATCGACGACCGCGACGCGGTCCCCGCCGAACGGGATCAGTTGCCCGACTTCGAGCGATCGAAGGCGAGAGGACGGCGGCATCGGCGCACATCGTAGGTGGTGGCCGAGTCCGCAACCTCGCGTATCGTGAAGCCGTGTCAGAACCCGAGCTGTACTTCCGCCAACTGCTGTCCGGACGCGACTTCGCCGTGCAAGATCCGATTGCCAGACAGATGGTCAACTTCGCCTATGCCATCGGGGACCGCTCGACAGGCGAGACACTGCTGGTCGACCCGGCCTACGCGGTCGATGACCTGGTCGACGCGGTCGAGGCCGACGGCATGCACGTGACCGGCGTGCTGGCAACGCACTATCACGCCGACCACGTCGGCGGTTCGATGATGGGCTACTCGATCGAGGGCGTGGCGACCTTGCTCGACCGCTGCCAGTGCCCGGTCCACGTTCAAGCCGAGGAGGCGCCGTGGGTGCAACGCACGACTGGTCTGACATCGGCCGATCTGGTCCAGCATGTCGGCGGCGACACGTTGACCGTCGGTGGGATCGAGATCACCTTGTTGCACACACCGGGTCACACCCCGGGCAGCCAGTGCTTCCTGGTCGAAGGAAACCTCGTGTCCGGCGACACGCTGTTCCTCGAGGGCTGCGGCCGCACCGATCTGCCGGGCAGCAATCCCGAGCTGATGTACGACAGCCTCCAGCTCTTGTCGTCACTGCCCGACGACACGGTCGTCTATCCCGGCCACATGTACTCGATGCCGGTCAGCGGCGTGATGTCAGAACTGCGGAATGACAACTACGTGTTCAAGCCGACCTCGAAGGACGCCTGGATGCAGTGGTTCGGCGGCCGCGGCTGATCGTCAGCGCAGACTCGGGCGCAGACTCAGCGCGATCTCGACGCAATTCTCAGCGCAGACTCAGCGCCAAGCCGACCAGCGCGCCGTGATACGTCACCATCACGGCCAACGCCATCCACGTCTTCTCGTGCACGAATGCTCGCCAGCCGAGGATCGTGTCGCTGACGACGAACAGGATCGCACCGCCGATCGCCCACCATCGGCCGGTCGTCACGGCGACGACCGCCATCGCGGTGATCACGAACAGATAGGCCGTCACCGGAATCTGCAGAGATCGATCCTTCAGCGTCGCACTGATCACGATCCGCCGACCGACGATCGCGGCGTGAACGGCAAGCGCGACAACTGCCGGGATGCCCCAGAGCGGGTGACGGAGGTGGAGCGCAACTGCCATCGCGATGAAGACAACGTGACCGACGAGGAAGAACGCGAGTCCGGCAACGAAGTTGTCGACGACATCCATCAAGGCGATGTCGCCGGCCAGACAGAACAGCAATCCGATGACAGCGAGAACAGTTGCGGTGTGTGGACCGTCGGCCGCGATCGCGACCCAGATCACGAGGATCGTAGTGAGCGGCTTGGAGATGGTCTCGAGCGTCTGGTTCGGCGTAATGCGCGTGTACCAGTTGGCCACCGCGGCGACGAGTGTGCAGATGAGTGCAACCGACAATTGTGTCATGCGAACGCCTTGGCGACCGCTGCGGCTGCGCCGACCACCAACAGCACGAGGACGAGGATTCGAAAGCGCTCGGGAGAGAAACGGCGTCGCAACGGCAGGCCGAGCCACATCCCGAGCGCCAGCGCCGGAGTCGCGATCAACCCGGCCTGCAGCTCATGGACGTGCACCTTGCCACCGATCGCGAAGATCGCAAGGCCGATGGTTCCGCTGAACAGGAAGATGTAGTTGATCGTCGCCCGAAACGGCTCGGGAGCCAGCTCGCGGGCCTGCAGGTCGAACACCAGCGGCGGTCCACTGGTCGAGATGGATGTGTTCAAGACTCCGCTGGCGAAGCCCAGCATCCAATCGATCCGGCGCCCGAGATGCGACAGGTTCGCGCCACGCACCAATGCAGCGACAGCGACCACCACACCGATGCCCAACGCGACCCTGAGGACTGCATCGCTGACGAAATCGTAGATGACATATCCGAACGGCAGCCCGATGATCGATGCGAGCAGCAACCGGTTGCCGAGGCGGAGGTCGAGGTGTCGACGGAACACGTACGTCTGCACGCCGTTGGCCAGAACAGCGACGATGGAGGACACGATCACGGCGCTGTGGAGGTCGACAACCAGACTCATCAAGGGAACCGACATCAGTCCGAAACCGAATCCGGCCACTGCCGTGACCAGTGCCGAGAAGAAGATCGCACCGGCGATCACGGCCACCTGACCGCTCGTGAAATGCGCAGCGTCGATGTGAGCTGCGATCAACGAACGCCCCAGCTGAACCGGTGCGTATGGATGCGGAAGTAGGGGAAGGCGTGGACTTCGCGCACTCCGGGGATCGTGCGCACGTCGTTGTTGAGGACGTTGAACATCTCGTCGTTGGTCTCGCAGAGCACCTCAGCGAGTACGTCGTACCCGCCCGCTGACAGCACGGCGTAGATCACGGCAGGCAGGGCACCGACCGCGTCGGCGACGGACTGCGCGTCGCGCTCGACCGTGATGCAGAACATCGCCATCGCCGTGTAGCCGAGTGCCAGTGGATCGGTGACCGCGACAATCTGCAGAACACCCGAATCGGTCAGTCGCTGCACCCGCTGACGCGTGGCCGCTGGTGACAGCCCGACGAGCGGGGCGAGGTCGGCATAACTCATCCGCCCGTCCCGCTGCAGTTCGGCGATGATCCGCTTGTCGGTGGTGTCCAGGCTCACGCCGGCCGAGCCTAGATGACGGGCACGACCTAGAGTCTTGGCGATGTCAGCCGACGATGTTGTCCTGCGGGTTGCCGACCGCGAGGTCACGATCACGCACCCCGACAAGATCTTCTTTCCGACGCACAACGACACCAAACTCGATCTCGTCAACTTCTACCTCGGCATCGGCGAACCGCTGATGCGCGCGATGTTCGATCGTCCCGTGCTCCTGCAACGTTTTCCGAGCGGAACCACCGGGAGCAACTTCTTCCAGAAACGCATTCCTGATTCCGCTCCGGATTGGCTGACGACGACCACTGTCAGCACACCCAACGGAACCGAGTCTCGCGCGTTGGTCATCGCCGATCTCGCCCATTTCATCTGGGCCGTCAACCTCGGCTGCCTCG
>JAYTRT010000664.1:0-10382 GCA_043746045.1 Actinomycetota bacterium
CCTTCGACGGGACCAGCATCTGGGTCGCGAACAGCGGCAGCAGCAACGCCTCGAAGATCAACCCGGCCACCGGCACCAGAACCGACTATCCGACCGGGAACAGTCCAGCCGGAGTCGCCTTCGACGGGACCAGCATCTGGATCGCCGATTTCTTCAGCAACAAGGTCTCCAAGATCAACCCGGCGACCGGCACCAAAGCCGACTACCCGGTCGGCGCCGCGCCGTTCGGGGTCGCCTACAACGGGACCGACATCTGGGTCACCAACAGCTCCGGCAACAGCGTCTCCAAGATCAACCCAGGCTGACACACTCCAAAACAGACGACGAACGCGCCGGGCGACGCTTCTGCCGGGGATGGCTGTGTTGATGACTGTGAACTTTGCGAAGTGCGTTCTGATTCGGTCGACATTTGCGAACATCTCTTCGAGTCGGCCAAATGCAGCCTGTTCCGGCACTGCTCGTCGGTCAAGCGGGTTTGGTTGCAGTGGCGAAGATGACGTTGGTTTCGATGCTGGTGATGTGGTGTCGAGTGATGGCTGCGAGGGTCAATTCGCGAACCTGGCCGCGTTCTGCCTCGTCGAGCGCGTCGTGGGTGGCTCGATAGCCGCTGCCCCGCACAATCGTCCAGAAGTCTTCGGGAGATCTCAACTCGTGCCGGCCGTCGACTGCTTCCACCGTGCACGGCAGCGCCCCGGCTTGGACGAGTAGGGAGCGCACGGTGTCGGGTTCGATGAGGTTGTCCCACGGGTTGTAGGCCCGTGTCAGGTCGGGTCGAACGCTATTGACCGCGTCCCAGAACATGGTGCTCGCCGGCTCGAACAGGCGCGGCCCCCATGTGGTCACGCCCATCTGCCCACCTGGGCGCACCAGCCGCCACAAGCCGGCCGTCCCACTGACCATGTCCGGCAGGAAGAACACTCCGAAAACGATGATCACTGCGTCGAACCTGCCCGCCGGATAATCCAACGCCTGAATGTCACCGTGACGGCATTGAAGGTGGTTGATCCCGAGTTGCGCGGCTTTGGTGCGAGCCAGTTCGAGAAGGTTGTCGGCAAGGTCAATGGCGACGACCTTGCCGTGATGGCCGACCCTGACCGCGGCGGGTATGGCCGATGCTCCGGAGCCGGCGCATGCGTCGAGCACGCTGTCGCCCGGTTCGAGGTCGAGCCGGTCAACGCTGGCGCGCCCGAACCGGTCCCAGAACCCCAAGGCAGGGTCGTCGAAGAAATCGGCAGCAGCGTCGTACGTCGCTTGTGCCCGGCGCTGGGCGTCGTCCACCGTCACCTTCCCTCCCGGAGCTGCGAGAGCACGTTACTTCGTCCGCGCCCGGGACGATTCGAGCCCACGCTGTGGCTCAGGGTCCGATTGATCAACCAATGTCAGTCGCCGGGAGAAACTACCTTCTGGCGGCCAGCGGATCGTTCGTCGAGTCAGCCGCTCAGCGTGGCGAATCTTCCTCCGGTGTGTCCGCTCGCAACGCTCGCCAGACGGGTCGATCAAGCCAAGGCGACAGGACGAGAACCCGGCGTCGCCTACGCGTTCGAACCCCTCGCTCGAGCCGCAGCCGCCACCGAGCCCGCACCCCTCATACCACCCCTCACCACGGCAACGCCGTCGCCCGCGACAGCTACGACCAACCCGTCGATTGCGCCGTGAAACGAAGACCAGCGCTCGGCGCGGCGGGATCGCTCTGACCCCTGACAGGGAGAGGGACACACGCCAGCTTCGGACGCTGCGGGTGCCTTTGCAATGCCCGAGACCAGTACAGCCTCTCTCACGGGATCGGTGTAGCCCGGGACGGAGTCAATTCGGAATGGGCAACCGGCGGACCCGCACGACCGATGTTCGTCGGGGCGGACACCTCGCCCGCTCGTGCTCGCGTCACAGGCGGGATTGGAATCACTGGGCGACACGGTCCGAACGGTGGTTCCGCATCGCCTGGGTGCCTACGCCGTGACGAGTTGGCCGGTTCCGATGTCGTAGCGCAGTCGGATGAAGTTGCTGTCCGCGCAACCCCCGTGATGGTCGGTGTGCGGCTTCGCCCTCAACGTCGAGTCTGCGACAACGGCACCCGTCGCGATCAGACGTACGGCCACGACATCAGCGTCCAATACACCGGGCTCGACAGACAACGTGAGGAGAGCTCCGCGCAGAGAGATGAACGGCAGGCCTGAGGTCGAGCTGAGGTCGCGGCATTGGTCTTGCACACACAATCGCATCAGCGTGTGTCCGTCGATCATCGATTGCGGGAGCTCAACGGAAACGGTGTCCAAATAGCCGATCTTCTTGCAATCCGGAGAGCAACCATTGATCGTCGCCGGAGCGATCACCCCCACAAGCGAGACGCCGAGGACCGTTCGAAACCTCATGCATGCCGTCCTCGATGTCACGGTTGTCAGACCCAACCGATTTTGCTCGGTCCGGCCACTCGACACAAGCGCCATGACGCGCGAGCAACAAATGCGGAGCGGCAAGCGGCGCAGGCGAGGTAAGGTCCTCAGGAGTCGAAGGGCGGCTGATGTCTGTTTGTCGAATTTGCGGCAACGAGATACGCGACGGTGAAGATGTCGTCGATGTTGCGGGGGACGCTGTGCATCCTGACTGCGCGGGCGCACCGAAGAAGCAGGGCCGTCGGCGGGTCGGTTTGTGGGCTTCAATGGGGTCACGCGGACAGATGGCGATGGGCGACGTTCAGCGGGAGCCGTAGGCCCAGAACCGAAGTTCGGCTTCGGAGGTGTACGACCCGCTCGGACATCTCGACGCGGTCGGCACCAAGTGCAGAGGCACATTTGAACACTTCGGCGCAGAGCGCGGTCGCGACTCCCGGCCCCTCACTGTCGGGTCGACCACGAATGCTCTGAAAGAATCTCACGGTCGCAGGCTTGCCTTTGTTGGAGACGCATACGCATCGACACCACCGGCCTCACGTGTCTCTGGTGGTCGCCGAGCAACTCGACGGGGAAGCAGCGGGCATCTCCGTCGGGCCGACGCCGAGTCGTGCTCGACGCTTTTGGCGATCCGTCCGCCAGGTCACGCTCCACTCGCAACGACCGCATCCGATCGACCGTCTTTCAGATCGGCGCCGCTGCTGGTGCGCCGAAGTCACTGGTCGACGAGATGTTCGTAGCGGTGGTTCGCGCCTTCACGAGACGTGCCGAGCTGGCAGCGACGACGCCCTAGAACCGGCCGGATGGTGGGCCGCCCTCTGATGGCCATTCGACCGCTGTCAGTGATCGGCATCCGGACGTTCCGAGCGGCGACATACCTGCTCTTGGGGGACGCAACGTCACGCGTACAAAACGCAGGCTATAGCGATCGTTCTCGCGGGCGCTGTGCACGTGGCCACACCCGGTGTAGCGGATCGCGCACGGTTGAAGTTGCTGCTCGACACCCTGTGCGGTTTGCCACAGCCGGTGTGGGCGACCTCACTCGAACTGACACTGTGAGCACCAGAACGAATCCTCGGCGTGCCTCTTCTCCCACGAAGACCTCACAGGCTCGGCAGTTCGATCGGCGCTGAGGGCGCCGGAGGACGCAGAGTCGTGCGCCGGTTGGCGCAGCCGTCACGGCCCGTGCCCGGACAGCGGCAAGAACCGGGTGATGCTGGCGTTGGGACGTCGGGTCAGGCAATGTGGGTCAATGACCATCGATGTAGCGCCGAGCACGCCAGCGCGCTGGGACGACGTCGTGTCGGCGTTCGGGCGCCGTGGAGCGGATCCGTCGTGGTGCTGGTGTCGACGTTTCCTCGATGGCAGCGGCGACGTCGACAACCGCTCAGCATTGCAACTCGAGGTGTCGACCGCCTCGGTCCCGCCGGGTCTGATCGCGTACGCAGACGGGACGCCGGTCGGGTGGACGAGGGTGATGCCTCGGGATCAGATCCCGGGGGTCTTGGCGAATCGGGCGTTGCGTCGCGTGCTGAGTGACGATGACGGCGTGTGGTGGGTCACGTGCTTCGCCGTCCAACAGCGTTTTCGCGGTATCGGTGTGGCCCGAGCATTGCTCGACGCGGCCGTGGCCCACGCTCAGCAATTCGGCGCGACCGCGGTCGAGGGTCATCCCGTCGACACCGATGCTCTCGAAGCAGAACGGACGAGTGGCTCGGCGCTGTTCACGGGGACGATGCGTCTGTTCATCGCCGCAGGCTTCAGCGAGATCGGCCGCACCTATCCCAGCCGTCCCGTGATGCGACTCGAGTTCTGACCCACACTGGCGCCTGTCCGTTGGGTGGCAGTCGGTGTTCACGCGCGGACACCTGGAGCCCCTACGCGCCAGTTCCGAGGTTGGATGTCGTCGTCTGCCGGGAGCGAATCATCGAACTCACCATCGCGATCTACTACCGCACGAAGAAGCGTCGAAGGCGCCACGCTCACGCGTAGTAGGGAGCCAGCGGGGAGCCGGCGGGGACCCGCTGCGCTCGTGACGCGAAAGGTCCGCCTGACCCGAAACGGGAGCCACGTGGGAGAGTGTCTGGACCCCAGCGAAGGAGAGCGAACGTGACGAGACTCGGCTACCAGATCCCCAACTTCACGTACCCGGGGATCGCCCCGAACGAGATATTCGCCAACCTGGTGCAGCAGGTGCGCGCGGCCGAGGCAAGCGGCTTCGACCGGGTGTTCCTGATGGATCACTTCTACCAACTACCCGGTCTCGGCGACCCTGACGACTACATGCTCGAGTGCTACACCACGCTCGGAGCCTTGTCGCAACATACGTCGACGATGCGACTGTCGGCTCTCGTCACCGGCAACACGTACCGCAACCCGGCCGTACTCGCCAAGATCATCACGGCCCTCGATCACGTTTCGGGCGGCCGGGCGACGTTGGGCATCGGCTCCGGATGGTTCGAGCTCGAGCACGACGCGTTCGGCATCCCGTTCGACACGTTTGCGAAGCGGTTCGAGATGCTCGAAGAAGCACTCAAGATCATCCTGCCGATGCTGAACGGTGAGCGACCGACGCTGCACGGCAAGCACTATCACGTGACCGAAGCGATCAATTCGCCTGCGCCGATCTCGAAGATCCCGGTGATGATCGGTGGTTCCGGCGAGCAGAAGACCTTGCGCATGGTCGCCCAGTACGCCGACGAGTCGAACCTGACCTGTCCCGCCGACGAAATACCTCGCAAGCTCGCTGCGCTCGCTGAGCATTGCGAGCGACTCGGACGTGATCGGTCCGAGATCAAGGTCACCAAGCTCGTGATGATGATCATCGGCAAGACGCATGACGACGCCGTCGCTGCCGCCGACGCGTTCGTGGCGAACCACGGCTGGCCCCCCGAGGTGGTCGAACTGATGGCCTCGCGAATGACGCTCGGTGATCCCGACGAAATCGGGGCGGCGATCCGTGAGTTGGTCGACCTCGGGATCGACGGCGTCACGCTCAACCTTGCCGCGAACGCGCACGACCCGGAGATGATCACGCTTGCAGGCGAGGTGGCCAGCGCCGCGCTCGGCTGACTCCCGAGGAGGAATTTCAGGCCGATCGGGGTTCGTGAAATGCGTTGCAGCCGGACCGCAGATGATGGCTTTCGGCGTCTCGGAGGACTCGTTGGATCTGTCACAATAGGGCGATGCGGTGGGACGTGATCTGCGATATCGCCGATGGCGCGCCACGGCGGATCGCCAGATCCGCGGACAGCATTGGTCCGTCCAGGCTGTCCGCCGCGTTGTGAATCGCCGCGGAGCGGCGAGGTGCGTGACTGCATTCGAGCATTGAGTCAAGCCGTCGAACATTCGGCGACGTAGAAACGGAGACCAGAGTGTTTGCAACTGCCCGTACACCGTTCGAGATGCACTTCTTGGCGTTGCTGCTCTGTCTTGTGATCGTCGTTGCGTCGTGTCGGCTGGTCGGCATCGCGTTCCGGGCGATCAAGTTGCCGGTCGTGATCGGCGAGATTCTCGTCGGCATCGCACTTGGTCCGAGCCTGCTGGGCCAGATCTCGCCGCGCCTGCAGTCCTACCTGTTCAGCGCGAGCGATGTGCCGATTTTCAAGATCGTGGCCGAATTGGGTCTGGTGCTTTTCATGTTCGTTGTCGGCATGGAGGTCGACCTCGATGTCATCCGGAAGTCCGGCAGGCGGGCCGTCATCGTGTCGCTGACGTCGATCGCCCTGCCGTTCGCGCTCGGCTTCGGGCTCCTCGGGCATTTCCTGTATCAGGACCACAAGTGTGTTGCGGTCGAAGCCACGGGGACAGCGGCGGCGTCGAACTGTTCGTCGACAGAAGTGACGAACAAGATCGCGGTCCGCAGCGCTGCGATCGCAAAGGCGACCACGGCTCATGCCGATGCCCCGAAGGCCCTCCGCGGACGGACGACGCCGTTTTCGCCGTTTGCGTTGTTCATCGGTGTTTCGATGAGCGTCACGGCTTTCCCGGTTCTGGCGCGCATTCTCGCCGAGCGCAACATGTTCCGGATACCGCTTGGATTGCTGCTCATTGCCTGCGCAGCGATCGATGACATCATGGCGTTCACGCTGCTCGCCTTGTCGACGGCGGTGGCAGGTAACGGAGGCGCGAGCTCTGTCATTTTCATCCTGCTCAAATTGGCCGCGTTCGTGGTGGTGTTGTTCACCGTCGTTCGACCGTTGCTCGAACGTTTTGTGGTCAAACCGTATCGAGCGAACGGCAATCGCCTCGGGCCGGAGCAACTCTCGATCCTGCTCGTCGGCCTGCTGTTGAGTTCCTACATGACGAGCCAGATCGGTGTGCACGACCTGATCGGCGCGTTCTTGTTCGGCGTTGTCGTGCCACGTCGTGATGCCACGAACATGTTCCATGCCATCGCAGACAGGTTGGAGGGCGTCAGCGTCTTGTTGCTGCTGCCGGTCTTTTTCGTCATCGCCGGTCAGGGCGTCAACCTGCAAGGGCTCACGACCCACGACATCCTGCCCGCGTTGGCGATCATCGTCGTCGCGATCACCGGCAAGTTCGTCGGCGGCGCAACGGCAGCTCGTCTGACCGGCGTGCCTCGCCGACAATCGCTCGCTGTCGGGACGCTGATGAACACGCGAGGTTTGGCAGAGCTCGTCATTCTCGGCGTCGGCAAGGACCTCGGCGTGATCGACGACAAGCTGTACACGTTGCTCGTGATCATGGCCCTGGTCACCACGGGCATGGCCGGCCCGTTGTTGAAATGGCTGTACCCGGACCGTTGGCTCAGCCGCGACATTGCCGAGGCAGACCGCAAACGGCAGAGTTCGGCGACCGACCGCGTCGCACTGATCGTCGATTCTCTGGCCGATGCTCGGCCGCTCGCGGAGGCGGCCGCGGCGTACGGCGGCGGACGTGCAACCGGGTCGGTGACGCTGGTTCGATTCACTGATCAGGGCGCTGGCTTGGCCGGCTTCGCTGACGATCTGGGTGAGATGAAAGCGCTGCGCGAAACCATCGAGCGCGCCGGTCTGACGTGTCAAGTCGTCTCACGAGCAACGAAGGACCGCCACGCCGACATCATCAGCGAGGTCGAGCGCATCGCGCCCGGGGCAGTCGTCCTCGGCCCGTCCGACGTCGGCCTCACCGACGCGCTACGCCACGTCGGCCCCGACGTGATCATGGTCGCAGACGGCATCCACGAGATGTCCGCCGTGCGCGTTCACAGCAGTGGCTCGAACAGCGACCAAGCTGCAGTCGAGATGGGCGTGCGGATTGCCCTGCATGCCCACGTTCCGCTCGTCATCGACGGCGGCGTGTCGGCACGCGCCGCCCGCCAGATGCGCTCTCTCGGCGTGGACCGAAGCGAGCCGGGCCCATCCGAACTGCCGGTCATCACGGTCGGATCGACCGCCAACTCGACCGTGATCGTCCACCCTGGCGAGCGCGACCGTGTCCCCCTCACCGAAGCACTCGACGGCTGGTCGACACTCCAAGCGCCGATCATCCTCAACACGCATTAGGAACCACCAGCTGCGAGCGCGCGGACGTGCTCAGATGACGATCTTGCCGTACATCTCGCCGAGTGGATCGCTGATCAGTTCGAGACGGGCACCATCGGGATCGAAGAAATAGATCGACGATCCGTCGATGTGCATGTATGGGACCGACGCCGCGTCCAGCTTTGCTTTGAGATGTCGCCAACGGCTGGGTTCGACCGAGATCGCGAGGTGGTGCAGACCCCCGAGCACCTCGGCATACGGGCCGAGGTCGAGACCGGGCAGGTCGAAGAACGCGAGTGCGTTGCCACCACCGATGTCGAAGAAGAAGTGGGTCGAGCCTTCGTAGTCCCGGTTCTCGAACATGTCCGTGAGCGGGAACTCGAGCAGGTCTTGATAGAACCGCACGGTCGCCTCGACGTCCGACGACAGGAGGGCGACGTGATGAAGACCGCGGGCTGACGGGGCCGGTCGTTGATCGCGCGCCAGCATGTGCGCAGCCCTGATCCGATCTCGTGCCGCGGTGTAGTGCTCTCGTTGGTCCATGCCGTCTCACTCCCTTCGTTCAGTCCGGACGGTACCCCAGCCAGCCACTTCGGGAGGACCGATTCAGACAGTCACTCCCTGCTGGACGGAACGTCGAAATAGTGACCTTGATCGAGGTCGTCGATCAGGCCGACGTGCGTCGGCTGCCATCCCATCAGTTCGCGGGTCAGTGCGCTCGAGGCCGGGCTGTCGAGCCCGAGAAAGCCGGCCAGCCACGTGAAGTGTTCAGCAGCGTCCTCGACGGAGATCGCGGCCAGCGGAACATCGAGATGCCGAGCGAACACCGCGGCGATATCGCGGATCGGCACCCCCTCGTCAGCGATGCTGTGCAGCGTCGACCCAGCCGGTGCCTTCTCCACGGCGAGGCGGAAGAGTTGCGCTGCATCGAGGACGTGTGTTGCGGGCCAGCGGTTCAATCCATCGCCGATGTACCCCGCCACACCTTTGGCGCGAGCAATCGCGACCAAGGTCGCGACGAAGCCGGTATCTCCCTTGCCGTGCACGGTCGGAGGGAGTCGGACCACCGACGAGCGCACACCCCGATCAGCGAGGGCGAGAACGAACTCGGCAGTGGCCAGGCGAGTTCGGGGACCAACGCCCATCGCCGAGAATGCCGGGGATTGTTCATGACCGTCGGCTTCGGTGGACAGTCGTCCGGACACCAGCCCGAGTGTGCCGGAGGCAATGATCAGTGGTCGGTCGGAACCGGCGAGCGCGTCGCCGAAGATCTCGACTGCGCGCCGGTCAGCGTCGGCGGCGCCTTGGAAGTCGCCCGTGAAGGCGAGGTCGTGCTTGAACGCGAGGTGGACCACTCCGTCCGATGCAGCAGCTGCATCGCGCAGGCTGTCGAGGTCGTCGAGAGTGCCGCGATGCACTTCGGCACCGGCGGTGATGAGGGCTGCCACTGCGGCCTCCGAGCGAGCGAGCCCGACGACCCGGTGGCCGGAGTCGATGAGTTCGGGAACGACCGCTGAGCCGATCCAGCCGGATGCACCGGTGACGAAAATACGCATGAGAGAGACCTCCAGTTGGTCGTCCCCGCTGTTCGCGAGGGTCGATGTCAGTTGCTGTCATCAATGTATCAGTAATGTCAGCAACTGTCATCACACTAGGATCACGGCCATGGTGCGTTGGGAATCGGGCAGTCAGGGCAGGCTCGAGCAGGCAGCGCTTGCGCTGTTCGGTGAGCGCGGCTTCGAGAACACCACCGTCGCCGAGATCGCCGACCGCGCAGGATTGACCGAGCGGACGTTCTTCCGGTACTTCGCCGATAAGCGAGAGGTGCTGTTTCTCGGAGCCAGCGGGCTACAGGAGCTCCTCGTCGGCGCCGTCGCCGGTGCGCCTGATTCTGCTTCGCCGATCGACGCGGTCGCGGCTGCGCTCCAAGCCGCCGGCGCCGTGATGCAGGAGCGCCGCGAAGGTGCCAAACAGCGCCACAGCGTGATTGCCGCGAACACCGAACTGCGCGAGCGCGAGCTGATCAAACTCGCGACACTGGCCGCGGCACTGGCGGACGCGTTGCGCCGACGCGGTGTTGCAGGGCCTGCTGCGAGCTTGACCGGCGAAGCAGCGATCGCCGTCTTCAAAGTCGCCTTCGAACGCTGGGTCGACGAGTCCAATCAGCGAGACCTGCCGCAGCTCATCCGAGACTCGCTCGACGAACTGAAGGCTGTCACAGCTGGCAGATGATCTCGCCCGAGCTTCGGCGGTGAAGGCGATTCGGTGGAACGAACCGCTCCCTCGGTGTTGGTTTGAGTGGTGGGGCCACTCAGGACGACACCGACGGCGCGATTCGTTCCAGTTGCCGCTCGCATCCTGCGCGGACGAACCGCGGACGAACCGCGGACCGAAAGCCCGCAAGCGATCCCGCGATGTCTAGCCTCACGATGATGTTGGATCTTCCCGTTGCCGATCCCTGGTTCGTCATCCAACGCCGCCGACACGACGTTTCCCTGATCTCAGAACC
>JAYTRT010000665.1:0-3349 GCA_043746045.1 Actinomycetota bacterium
ACCTGGAGCGCCAAGGCGAAGACCAACGCGTTGCGCGGCTCGATCAAACCCGTGACCAGCGGACGACTCTGGGTGCGGACCATCAGTTTGTCGATGTCCCGGTCGACATACATGTTGATCGCGTTCGCCCCGCCGGCGGCCAGCGTTCCGCCGACCAGCGTGATCAGGACGAGCCTGGTCGAGGGCCACCCCTTGGCAGCCATCACCATCGTCGGGATCGTCGTGATCAGCAGCAGTTCGATGATGCGCGGCTTGGTCAGCGCAATGTAGCCACCGAGCACGGTGGTCGGGGTTCGTCGGGTGGCATGACCGAGGCCGGACGGCGCAAAGCGCGACGGCACGAGTGGACGGGAGCCGACGGACATCGCTGGTCATCGTAGAAGGGTTTCGTTCGGGTTCCTAACCGCCCTCGCAACCGTCACAGACCTTTGCCCCGTTTCCAGGTTTCAGCGCGAGAATGGGGGCGATGTCGAGCGCACCAGCACCCACCGTCGTCGAGCGGCCCGACGTCGACGAGTTCGTTGCTCCGGACACTCCGTGGATCGTCCTCGTCTGGAATGATCCGATCAACCTGATGAGCTATGTCACGTTCGTGTTCCAGAAGTTGTTCGGGTACAGCTTGGGCAAGGCGACGGAGCTGATGATGGACGTGCACGAGAAGGGCCGGGCGGTCGTGTCCAACGGAACTCGGGAGAAGGCCGAACTCGACGTCTTCCGACTGCACGAGCACGGGCTGTGGGCAACGATGCAGCGCGATGACGCCTGACCTGGGGTTCGACCGATGATGGCGCGTCGACAGCGCCCACCGGTGGAGCGCGACGGAGCGAACTTCCGGATCAACATCAACCGCGACGAGCGGGAGTTGATCCGGCGGCTGATGGCCGAGATGCGCGGGCTGCTCACCGACCCCGACGAGGACGACGGTCGGCTGAAGCGAATCTTTCCGGCTGCCTATCACCAGCCTGGCGACCAGCGGCTGGACGAGGAATATCAGCGGCTGATGCGCGAGGAGATCCTCACATCACGCCTGAAGGGTCTCGACGCGGTCGATCGGTTCATGCAGAGCGCATCCGGCGACCGGGCCTGGCTCAGCGAACCGCAGATGATGGCCTTCCTCCAAGCCCTGAACGGCGTGCGGCTGGTGCTCGGCACGATGCTCGACATCACCGAGGACCATGACATCGGTGGTGTGGACGAAGACGACCCGTTGGTCGGCGAGTACAACCTCTACGACTTCCTCAGCTGGCTGCTCGACTGGTCGGTTCGAGCGGTTCAGGGCTGACGACCGAAGGGGGCTGACAGATCGGCCGTCAGGCGGGATACATCACGCAGCCGATCGAGCCAGGCCCGGTCTCGATCCCGACGCTCGGCCCGACACGGAACTGGACCACCTCGTTGACGTGCGGACACGTGCCCACGGCAGCCGTCAGCGCCTCGGCCACCGGTCGCATCGCCTGGTGCGCTGATCCGATTGCCACGTTGAGCCCACGACCGCCGACGTGATCGCTGCGGCAGCGGATGTAGCCGACCATTGCATTGACGGCATCGACGAGGTTGTCGACCTCGCGTACGGTCTGGAACTGTCCGTTGACGAGGGTCATCACCTTGCGATGGCGCGCGCAGGTGTGCGCGACCGACGATTCATCGAGACGGTGTCCGGACGAGTCCTCATGACCGACGAGGTCGAGGCCGCCGAGAATGAACACGTTGCCGAGCAGCGGTTGCAGCGACTCGGCCACGGCGGTTGCCTCGTCCAGCGTCGCACCAGCGGCGACCGCCTCGGCGGCGGCCCAGACACAACAACTGACACCGAACCGCGACGTGTGCGAATCGATCAACCGCACAGGAACGGGCGCTGAATGGGCAGCAAGCCTGGCCGCTTTCAACGTGTCGCTGACCCGCGGCGAGGTGTGGATCGACAGAATCTGCGTGCAACCCCGCGCAGCCAATTCGTCGTAGGCAAGGGCGAACTGGCCCGGACTCGGTTGGATGATTTCGACACTCGGACGGTGGCCACCTGCGTACAGGCTGTAGAAGTCGTCGACGTCGAAGTCGAATCCCTCGAGATACTCTCGGTGGTCGATGACCATCGTGAGCGGTACGACCTCGATCCCGAAGCGCTCCGCGAGTTCGTCCGGCAGCTGCGAATTGCTGTCGGTACAGATCCCGATCATGCCGTGACCTGCGGCGAAACCACGATCGAGAACCGGCGACGATGCACCGCCCAACGGTAGTGGAGCGTTTTGTTCTCGTCTGTAGTTGGTTCGAAGTTGTGGCCATTCTGTAATCCGGCTGACATCGGCACGGTCGACACGGCATGATCGTCCCGTGACTTCGAAACGGCAGTCGCAAAATCTACAATTCGCTGATATTGTTCGTGCGCTCTCAACCGGAGACGAGTCGTACCGAGCCCCCATCGTCTAGTGGCCTAGGACACCACCCTTTCAAGGTGGCGGCACGGGTTCGAATCCCGTTGGGGGTGCTTTGACCAGTTTTTTCCTGGTCCCGTGGTGAAGTGGAGTTCACGCCGGCCTGTCAAGCCGGAGGTCGCGGGTTCGAACCCCGTCGGGACCGCTACCAGCGAGGAAACTCGCTGGTAGCTGGTCAGAAGCAAGCAGATGCACAGATAACAGAGTCAGTCACGTCACGGTTCTGTAGCTCAGTCGGCAGAGCATACGCCTGAAAAGCGTAGGGTCACCGGATCGACGCCGGTCAGAACCACCCCAGCAATACCACCAGCAACACCCCAGCACATGATGACGAAGCCGCAGGTCACAACCTGCGGCTTCGTCCGTTTCGGGCGCTCGTCCCGGGGGTAATCACCTCGGTGTGATGCCACCAGCCGTTCCGAGCAGTCCCAGCTCGACCGAGGATCGTCAGCGGTGGATCGAGCAAGAGCGACGCCGGGTCGAGCACGAACGTTCCAAACGGCGGTTTCGTCGCGGGCGAGTACTCACCTCATCGGTCGCCAACAAGCGCACCGCCGCATGGGACCAACGCCACTGGACCAGTCGCGTGCTCCACCAGATGGGGGCGATCACGTCACGTTCGGGGGCCGGGATCATCGCGGCAATCGCTGTCGTGGCATGGATGATCGTCGGCGCCGCGACCGGATTCCCGAAGTGGTGGCAGATCGGCCTGGAGAGCGTGACCGGATCGGTCACGCTCGTGATGGTCTTCGTCATCCAGCACACCCAGGAACGTCAGACGTCGGCCACGCAGCGCAAGCTCGACGAATTGATCCGTTCATCCGTCCACGCCGACGACTCGTTGATCGCTGTCGAAGAGGCTCCCGACGAGCAGTTGCAGGCCCTCGGCCACCTCAATCTGGCCGATCGCGAGAACGCAG
>JAYTRT010000666.1:0-3346 GCA_043746045.1 Actinomycetota bacterium
GGGATGACCTGGACTGTCTTGCCGAGGTAGTCGCCACGCCGCTCGGCGGCCAGCACGGCCTGGTAGATGCTGCCTGTCGTGGCATTGCTGTTGCGGCTCAGCGGCTCGTCGATGAAACGCTCGTAGTGCCCGAGATCGAGGTCCGTTTCTCCGCCGTCGTCGGTCACGAACACCTCGCCGTGCTCGAACGGGTTCATCGTGCCTGGGTCGATGTTGATGTACGGATCGAGCTTCTGCATTGTCACCCGAAGGCCACGCATCTTCAGCAGTCGACCGAGTGAGGAGCCGGTGAGACCCTTACCGAGGGAGCTCGCAACCCCGCCCGTCACAAAAATGTGTTTTGGCATGTAAGGACTCCCGTCAACGACAACCACGACGGGATATCAGCGTACCGCACTCAGCCGCCCGGCAGCCCGATTCCGGTGGCGGCTGACCAGCGTCTTCGCGAACGTCCGCCGACCTCGCCACCATTCAGCGGGCGAGGTGTCGCCGCTCGAGCAACTCGATGGCGTGTTCGCGGGCCGATTTGCTGGCCCGCATTCCGGACAGCATCCGGGCGACCTCCTCGACCCGTTCATCGCCCTGCACGGGGGTCGCCGTTGCAGTCGTGACACCCCTGTTCACGTGCTTGGCGACCGCGATCTGGGTCGACGCACATGCCGCGACCTGGGCAAGGTGGGTCACCACGAGAACCTGATGCAGTGACCCGAGGTTGGCCAGCGCACGGCCGATCGCCACCGCGGCGGCACCGCCGACACCGGCATCCACCTCGTCGAACACGAGCGTGCTCGGGTCTTCGGACAGCACCAGGCGCAGGGCCAGCATGCTGCGCGCCAGCTCTCCTCCACTCGCAACTCGCGACAGCGCCAGCAATGGAGAGCCCGGGTTGGCAGCGAGCTGGAACGAGACGTTGTCGCCCGAGTCGTAGGGATCCGGCGCCGCTGCAGACTGCTCGCGCTCCTCCATCTGGCCGACGGCTCGACCATCACCATGGCCGATCACGACTGCCAACTCGGCGTTCGGCATCGCCAACTCGCGCAAGTGGGCCTGCACTGCCGCGGCCAGTTGTGGCGCGCTCCTGCATCTCGCCGCGCGAATCCTGGCGGCAGCCTCGGCCAGGGTCTGCAACGCGCCGACCTTGTCTCGTTCGAGCGCTGCCGCCCTTGATTCATAGCTCTCCAACTCGGCCAGGCGGTCGCTGACGGACGCATGGAACTCGATCACCTCGGCGAGCGTGTCTCCGTACTTTCGACGGAGATCGCGCAGCAGTTGACGTCGTTCGCGTACTTCGACGAGGCGTGCCGGATCTTCGTCGATGCCATCGGCGGTCGAGCGCAGGTCGGCCGCGACATCGGCGATCTCGGCCGACACGTTGCGAAGCCGTTCGACCGCTCCGGCGAACGGCGAACGACCGGTCAGCGCAGCAATCGCGGACCCGAGAGCATCGCTGAGACCGTTGTCCTCGTTGATCGCGACCAGCGCTGACACCACGGCTTCACGGTGGGCAACGGCTCCAGCAAGGAAATCCTCGAGCTCGTCGAGTTGCTGCTCCTCGTCCTCGCCGCCCAAGGACGCTGCTTCGATCTCGCTGACCTGGAACCGGAGCAGATCGATCTCCCGGGCCCGACTGCGCACGTCGCCACCCAAGGCAGCGAGCGCAGCATCGATGTCTGTCAGACGGGCCCGCGCCTCGACCAATGGCGTCAAGTCGATCGACCCGAACTTGTCGAGGGCCGCGCGTTGCGTCGCCGCACCGAGCAGGCTCTGATGGGCGTGTTGGCCATGCAAGTCGACCAATCGCGCACCGATCTCGGACAGCGTCGCGACGGTTGCGAGACGCCCGTTCAAATACGCTCGCGATCGACCCTCGGCAGGGATCACTCGGGCCAGAACGTATTCGGTGCCGACGGCATCGGCATTCGGATTGACCGAATCGTGGTCGTCGACAGCGACCACGAATCGTCCCTCGACACGCGCTTCTGTGGCCCCCGGGCGGACGATGCTGGGGTCGGCGCGGCCGCCGACGAGAAGGTTGATCGCTTCGACGAGCATCGTCTTGCCCGCACCGGTCTCGCCCGTCAGGGCCGTGAGCCCGCTGCCGAGAACGAGATCGAGGTTGGCAATCACACCAAGGTCCTCGATGTGCAATTCGGTCAGCATCGCCGATCAATTCCTCTCCAAGGACTCGGTCGCTCAACGATCGGTGAGACCGAACTTGGCCTTGAGAATCTGGTGGAATCGGCGTGGCCCGAATCGCACGAAGCGTGCCGTTTCGACCGCCGGCACGCAGGTGAGGGTATCGCCTTCGCCGAGTGTGAGCACTCGCTGACCGTCGACGGACACCTCGACCGGCCGGTAACCGGTGACTTCGATCATGATCGGCTCGTCGGGATCCAGTACGAGCGATCGGTCGAACAGCATGTGTGGGGAGACCGGCGTCAGCAGCATCGCCCGGTGCTGCGGAGACACGACGGGACCACGTGCCGACAACGAGTACGCCGTCGAGCCTGTCGGCGTGGCAACGATCAGTCCATCAGCGGCGTAGGACGTGAAAGGTGCCCCGTCGATGTTGACGAGCAGATGCACCGTGTGCCCTGACTCGCCCTTTTCGAGTACCACCTCGTTCAACGCCCGCCATCGTTCGGCCGGATTGTCGACGCCGACCCTGCAGACGGTGATCTGCAGCATCATTCGTTCCTCGATGTGCCAGTCGCCCGAGGCCGCATCGCCGGAGAACCACGTCTCGAGCGCCGTCAGCAGGGCCGGCGGTTCGATCTCGGTCAGATAGCCGAGAACGCCGACGTTGACCCCGATCACCGGAACCGGGGCGCCGTCCAGGCACTTGATCGTCCGCAACATCGTGCCGTCGCCGCCGAGGCACAGTGCCAGACCAGCTTCTCGCGGAGACCGGTCACGACCGAGTTCAGGGATGTTCAAGGCGTCGGCGTCTTCGACCGACATCCACGCGTCATGACCGTGCGCGCCCAGCCATCGAACCGCCGACAGAGCCAACTGCGCTGCGTCGCTCCTGTCGTGATGAGCGACGATGAACACAGAAGTCACGTGTGCGATCCTTGCTCAGGGGCGGTCACATGTACAAGGAATTCGCGATTGCCCTCTGCTCCGACGAGCGGAGAATCGATCCAACCGTGGATCAGGCACCCGTGAGCCGTCAGGGCCTCCTCGATCTCGGCGACGACGCGCTGGTGGATGGCTGGATCCGTGATCACTCCCTTTCCCTTGGCGACCTCTTGACGGCCGGCTTCGAACTGCGGCTTGACGAGCAGAACCATCGGCGCCCCCCCGATGCACACTCCGACGAGCGGGCCGATGACGCGCTTCAAGG
>JAYTRT010000667.1:0-3337 GCA_043746045.1 Actinomycetota bacterium
ACCGCCGAAGCCCGTTCGACGATGCAGACGGCGCGCAACGACCTCGACCGCTTCGATCGTGTGCTCGGTTCCGCTGAAGCCATCAGCGACGCTGTGTCGGGGAGCGGGCGAGTCGCCAGGGTTGCCCTGTCGACGCCGATGATCAAGGCAGCCGGCTTGGCCACAGGTACCAGCCGAGTGGTCCGACGACTGCGCGGATCCGAGCAGAACGCATTGTCCGAACGGGCCACCCGTGCGGACACCGCCGCCGACGAAAGACGCGATCGCCGCCGCACAGGCCGCGGTCGCTCGGGAGGGTTCTGAGATGCTCAAACGAGTGAGTTGGTTCGTCGGCGGCGCCGTCGCCGGTGTCGCTGGTGCGGGGTACGCAAAGCGCAAGGTCAAAGAGACGGCGTCACAACTGGCGCCGTCGAACATCGCCAAGTCGGCCGTGGCCAAGGTGCGCGAGCGCGGACACGACGTCGCCGACGCACTTCGTGACGGACGCGAGGCCAAGCGCGAAAAGGAGTCCGAACTGCGCGCAAGGCTGGGCGCGCAACCGCCAACCGCGCCGAGTCGGGCCGGGCAATTCGGTCCGGACGACCTGGTCA
Source organism: Actinomycetota bacterium (assembly GCA_043746045.1). Lineage (GTDB taxonomy): Bacteria > Actinomycetota > Acidimicrobiia > Acidimicrobiales > Ilumatobacteraceae > WLMZ01. The sequence goes on from JAYTRT010000667.1 coordinate 591, forward strand.
TGATCGATGGTCGACCCGTCGAGGCCGGTCAGGTGATCGTTCTCAGCGATCTGCGAGACCTGCGAGACCTGCGAGACCTGGGCGACCGGGGTGATATCGGTGACGACGGAAGCGATCGCACCAGCCGCGACGATCATGTCGGCCCGCGACGCACGAGTCGGCGGGCCCGACGCAGATCGTGAGCATCCTGACCCGCCGCCCCCGACCACACGTCGATCGACCGAGGTCCGACGCGATTCCCGACGCGATTCCCGACGCGATTACCGAAGCGATGCCCCAGGCACTGATCGGCGGGTTGTTCGACGAACTGGTTGCGATCGTCGGCGTCGACCGAGTGCGAGTCGGTGCGGCCGAACTCAATCTGTATCGACGCGACGCCTCGAATTTCGACGGCCGGGCAGCCGTGGTCTGTTTCCCGACGACCGCACCGGAGATCCAGGCCGTCGTCCGCGCATGCATCCGCCACGACACTCCGTACGTCGCCCGCGGTTCGGGAACAGGCCTTGCCGGGGGAGCAACCCCGCTCGATGGCGCCGTGGTCATCTCGCTCTCGAAGATGGACCGGATCCTCTCGATCGACCCGGATTCGCGTACCGCGTGGGTCGAGCCCGGCGTCCTCAACCTGGACCTGACCCGAGCCGTTGCCCACCTCGGCCTGCATTTCGCCCCCGATCCGAGCAGTCAGCAGAGCTGCACCATCGGTGGCAACGTGGCGAACAACTCCGGCGGTCCACACTGTCTTGCCGACGGTGTCACCACTTCGCACGTGATCGCTCTCGAAGTCGTCCTCCCGTCGGGCGAGATCGTGGTGATCGGTGGCGAGGATCCCGAGCCGATCGGGCTCGATCTGCGCGGTGCGTTCATCGGCAGCGAAGGCATGTTCGGGATCACCTCGCGCGTGTGCGTCACGTTGACCCAGACTGCGCCGGCCGTGCGAACCATGCTGCTCGACTACGAGTCGGTCGAAGCCGGCGCATCCACCGTCAGCGCGATCATCGCCGACGGCATGGTCCCTGCGGCGCTGGAGATGATGGACGCGCTGTGTACGCGCGCCGTCGAGGAGTACATCCACGCCGGACTGCCGATCGACGCCGCAGCGATCCTGCTTGTCGAAGTCGACGGACTTCCCCACGGTCTGGAGCACGAAGTCGCGCGAATCATCGCGATCGGCCGCGAGCACGGTGCTCGCCACGTGCGCGTCGCGCAGGACGAGGCAGAGCGGGCTCTGTTGTGGAAGGGTCGCAAGACCGCGTTCGGGGCAATCGCGCGGATCAAGCCCAACTACTACCTGCACGACACGGTGGTTCCTCGGCGCAAACTGCCCGAGGTGCTGAACAAGGTCTACGAGATCGCCGCTCGTCACGATCTGCTGGTGATGAACGTCTTCCACGCCGGCGACGGCAACCTGCATCCGCTGCTGGTGTTCGACAAGCGTGAGCCCGGGGTGATGGCCCGCGTCCACGCAGCGGGTGAGGAGATCGTCCGCGCGTCCGTCGCCGCGGGTGGCGTTCTCAGCGGCGAACACGGGATCGGACTGGAGAAGCGGGACTACATGCCACTGATGTTCGCTCCGGCCGACCTTGCCGCACAGGCGTCGATGCGCAGTGCGTTCGATCCGACGGGGTTGGCCAATCCGACCAAGGTGCTGCCGAGTGCGGCGGCATGCGGCGACGTCCAACATGTTCCCGAGGGCGCGTGGATCTGAGCCGTTTCGCGGCGACCGTCGGCGGCGAAGGACCCGTCACGATTGCCGGGACAGCCAGCCGCGGTGGTTCCGTTCCCGAGGTCCGCTGCGTCAAAGCGCCAGCGGGCATCGAGTGGATCCAGGCCGACGAGATGATCGTGTCCTGCGGCGCGGCGATCACTGTTGCTGCACTCAACCAGGCCCTCGGTGAGATCGGCCAGACGGTGGCGCTGCCCATCAGCGGCACGGTGGGAGGAGCGCTCAGCGTCGGCCGGAGCGATGTTCGCAGGCTCGGCCACGGACCGGTGCGTGACGTGCTGCTGCAGGCCGAGTACGTCTCGTCAACGGGAATCGTGGTCAAGGCGGGTGGCCCGACGGTCAAGAACGTTTCCGGTTTCGACCTCTGCCGACTGTTGGTCGGATCGAGGGGCACACTCGGATTCCTGGGCGCCGTGATCCTGCGCACCCGGCCCCTTCCGATCGCGTCGCAGTGGTACCGGCGCGACGGGCCGCCGTGGTCTGCGTTCGCCGCGCTCTACCGACCGGTTTCCGTCCTGTGGAACGGTACTGCCACCTTCGTCCTGCTCGAGGGCCACCCGTCCGACATGGCCGAACAGGCAGCCATTGCCTCGCTGCATCCGGTCGACGGACCACCCGTACTGCCGACCGCCGGTCGATGGTCCATCCCGCCCGCCGAGATACGACATCTCGACGGCACAGCGGGGTTCGTTGCCGAGATCGGCGTCGGAATCGTGCACAGTGACGATCCCGCGCCCGTCCGCGTGCAACCTCAGGCGGTTGCCGAATTGCATGCCCGACTGAAGCACGAGTTCGATCCGACCGGTCGACTCAATCCCGGCGTGGACACGCTCGTTGTTTGAGGCAGCGCCACTCGTCGTCGAAGCGCCGCCGGACGAATCCGTACTGACCGATGCGGCTCGGAGCGCTGCCGAGCAATGGGGTCTACCGGTGCCGGAGTTGATCCGCATCGGAGCGAACGGGGTGTTCCTCAGCGGCGACACGATTCTACGCGTCGGGGTCGTCACGGCGCCGATCGGTACGG
>JAYTRT010000668.1:0-10313 GCA_043746045.1 Actinomycetota bacterium
TCCACCGGCGGCCATCACAAAACCGGACACGTCGAAGATCACGTCCCACGTCGCCCCCGTGAGGGCCGCGCGCATCGAGTCGCGGTCCGTCCGGTCGGCGACGAGGTGCTGCACGCCGGCGGGAAGATGGCTCACGGTTCGTCCGCGGTTGAGCACGGTGACGCGATCACCCTTCGCAGCGAGCAGCTCCACCAATCGTCGACCGACGAAGACGGATCCGCCGAGCACGAGCGCGTTCACCGGCGCACCCCGATCTGCGGATGTGGGCCGAGGACGACGCATTCCAGGTGACCGTTCCCGGTGTCGCTCGCATCGTCCAGGTTGATGCACCTGCCCCACGCCTCCGCGTAGTGCGAGCGGTTGAGCGACACGTGGCCAGGTGCATCGACACCGACCAGGCGGTCGACGTACCACGTGTCCGCCTCGGAGACGAGGTCGCCGCGGTAGACACCACGACCGAGCCCGTCGTCGTAGCCGGCGAAGTAGCCGCCCCCCTGCAGGTACACCGGGTGCGAAATCGGCTCGATGCGGTAGCGCTCGATCACACCATCGGGTCGGGTCAATGTCACGACGCACTCGGCCATGCGCGCGACGGTGGTCGCATCGATCGCTTCGAAGCGTGCGTCGTGCTGGATCGTGTCGTACGCGAACGATTCGCGGTCGTCCCCGTACGGAAACATGCAACGGCTCTCGAACTTCGTGTACGCGCCACTGCCCGGGTGGTGGAATTGCCAATACACGGCGCGGTCAGGCATTCGGAACACGCACCACTGGCGCAGTCCTGGTGATGCCGGCACGTCGGGCGGCGGTGCAACGGCGGGCGAGCGCGGGCCGCCCGTGTTGTTGCCGATCCCCCACGAGTGGTCGCGGACGCCCGTCCAGTCGTCGACATCGACCCGCCGGCCGGCGACCTCGAACCATCCCGAGACACGGCTGCACTGGAGGTAGTTCGAGCGGTCGCTGTGCAGCCGTCCATTGAGCACCACCTGAACGTGGTCCTCGTGATACGGCGGGCACCATCCCTGCCACAGCAGATCGCAGCTGTGGCCGTGCTCGTTCGGCGCGCAGAGCACGCGGAGCGTACGGAGGCCCTCGATGATCTCGACGGAAAGCGGCCCGCAGCGGATCTCGTCGATGTCGGGTCGCAACCGACGCGACCAGCGCATGTTGTCCTGACGCCCGCCGCGACGGCCGTTCGCGTCGGTCGACGACACGCTCACGAACGCGTCGAGCACGTCGTTGTTGGCGTGCAGACGCAGGCCCATGAACCACGCGTACTCACCGGCCGCGTCGCCCATCGTGAAGTAGTAGCCATCGCTCCAGTGCGGCGAACCGTCGCCCACCATGTCGAACGTCGCCCCGATCTGATGGCGGGGGAACTCGTCGAACCGGGTCAGTCGGACCGTTTGGTGGCTCACGCGTCGCAACATAGTTCGACGCGATCAGTCGATCTGCACTAGAAAGGAAATTAATTCATCGATTGGTTAACACCGTCCACGCCGTCTTCGAGGAGCCTCATGATCGCCGATCAGTCACCGCGCAGCCTGGCCGAGCTGCTGTCCCTCGGTGGACGATCCGCTGTCGTGACCGGCGGGGCGAGCGGAATCGGCCGGGCAATCGTGGCTCGGCTGGCGGAGGCGGGCGCCGACGTGGTCGTGGCCGATCTCGACCTCGACCGGGCCGCCGTGACGGCGGCCGAGATCGCCCGAGCGTCGGGCCGGCGGGTGCTCGCGGCTTTGGCCGACGTGGGCGACTCCGCGTCCTTGGCCGCCGTCGCCGACCGTTGTGTCGCCGAACTGGGCGGGCTGCACATCTGGATCAACAACGCCGGCATCTACCCCACCACCGGGCCGGCGATCGATGCGACCGACGAGTTCATCGACCGGATGCTCACCGTCAACGTGCGGGGCACCTTCGCCGGCGCGCGCGAAGCGGCACGAAGGATGCAGTCCGGCGGCGTGATCGTCAACCTCGCATCGACCACCGGATTTCGGGGTGCAGTCGGCATCAGCGCCTACTCGACGTCGAAGCACGCGGTCGTTGGACTGACCAAGAACCTTGCCCTCGAGCTGGCGGCACGTGACATTCGCGTGGTCGGCGTCGCTCCCGGTGTGATCGACACGCCGGGTGTGCAGGCCCAACTCGCCCCGCTCGCTGCCGCTGGTCTCGATGTCGCTTCACGAATGCACCGCACGCTGCTGGGTCGCGCCGGCCAACCCGACGACATCGCCCGGATGGTGCTGGTCCTCGCCAGTGACCTCGCTGCATGGGTCACCGGCGAGGTACTGGTCGTCGATGCGGGATCACTGGCCGGATAGCGATCGAGAGCAGGAACCAATGGACAACACTCTCGTTGAACGGCTGCGCAGCGAGATGCGCTACGAGTTCGACCGCACGGCCCCGCCGAACGGCTTTCCGGCATTCCACGACATCCCCGTCGGCCGGCACATCAGTGACGAGTTCTGGGAGCTCGAGCAGGCTCACGTGTGGCGCAGGGTCTGGGTGCTCGCCGGGCGCGATGAAGACATCTCCGGCGTCGGGGACTACTTCCTGTTCGACGACCTGCGACAGCCGATCATCATCGTCCGCGGGAAGGACTCCGTGGTGCGCGCGTTCTACAACACGTGCCAGCACCGCGGCGCGCCGGTGGTTCGCGAGCCCATCGGCAGTGCACGCGCCCTGCGTTGCCAGTACCACTCGTGGACGTACGACATCAGCTCCGGCGAGTTGATCAACGTTCCCGACGAGCGTGACTTCGTCGGCCTCGACAGGACCGAGCGCTGCCTGCAGATGCTGCGTTGCGAGGTGTGGGACAACTGGATCTTCGTCAATCAGGACCACGATGCGCCGCCGTTGTCGGACTGGCTCGGCCCGATCGCATCGCAGCTCTCCGAGTTGCAGGGCGCCACGCTGCGTACAGTCGCCAAGCGCAGCGAGATCGTCGCCTGCAATTGGAAGGTGACCGCGGAGGCGTTCCTCGAGGTGTACCACTTCCGCCACATCCACAGCCGAAACGGCGAGACGCAGCTCGACAACCGCGGCGCGACGATGGGTCTGTTACCGAATGGTTCGTCGAGGATGATCACACCGTTCTCGAAGTCCGCGTGCACGGCCGCTGGGATGGCCGACTGGGACGATTGGCAGCACGTGGTCGCTCCAGGGTTCGCCGACATCGACACCGTCAACGACATGGTCCGCTGCACGAGCGCCGCGTACTCCGTGTTCCCCAACCTGATCACCCCGCTCGCCGCATACGGGTTCCCCTTCATCACCTTCTGGCCGATCGACAAGCGGACGACGCAGGTCACATGGACCCACTACGCGCCCATCGACTTCGATCCGGAGCAGGGTCTCACACCTGCGTGGCAGAAGCGGATGGACGTGTTCGACCAGATCATGGCCGAGGATTTCGCCAACCTCGCCCCGATGCAGCGCTCGCTGGAATCACCTGCGATGCGCGGCATGCCGATCAACTACCAGGAACGGCGGATCTGGCACTTCCATGAGCAGCTCGACAGGATGATCGGCATCGAACGTGTGCCGGCTGGGCTGCGCGTCGCCCAGCTCCTCGACCGCTATGTCGAACGCTGACAGGGTCACGTCGATGGTGGATGGAGGACCGCGAGGTTGCCTTCGCGCCACATCGAGACGAGACGCCGGTGGCTGATCCGCCATCCTTCGCCGGTGCGCACCATGCGGTCCTCGTAGCGGCCGCCGATGACGAAGTTGTCACCACCATCCACGCCACGGCGCACGTGTTGGGCGTGCAGGTAGCACCGACACGTCGCGTGGTCGCCGTCGATGACGATCTGATGGTTGGTCACCATGTGCTGGCTCTCGTCGAGCGGCACGAGTGCGAGCGCGACGCGGGCTTTGATCGCATCGACGCCGTACAGCGTCGGCGAGGCGAGCTCGGCCGTCGCATCCGCGGAGAAGACGTCGTCGAGATCGTCCCATCTGTGCGTGTCGAGCGCCCAGCAATAGGCAATCGTGAGATCGGCGATCGCAGTGCGGTCGGCAAGGTCGGAGTCAGTGGTCATCGGCGAGTCCTCTCGTGATCGATATGGGTGGGTCGCCGTTGCGACGACCGGTGCAGGTGGCGTACGCCGTCGCCGACGTGCGCGCAGCAGCCGTCCGGTTTGCCGGGTCCACCGGAGCAGGTCCGTTCTTCGTGATCGATCACGTCGCGCTGTCGTGGGCGCGCATCGGCGGCGAGGAAGGCGCGTTCGACCACTCGTCTGCGTACGGACAGTGGGGCGAGGTGATGGTGGAGCTGGTCCACGAGCACTCGCAACCGGCGATCGTCGTTGCGCCGACGTTGCACCACGTCGCCTTCATGGTCGACGACCTCCGAATGGCGGTGCGCTGGTGTGCGGCGAACGGTTGGCCGGAGGCACTGTTCGCGCGCACGACCGGCGGGCAAGAGTTCGCGTTCTGCGACGCACGTCACGAGCTCGGTCACCTGATCGAGATGTACGAACCGTCGCCACGCCTCACTGCGTTCTACGCGATGGTAGAGGCCGCAGCTGCCGACTGGGACGGCACCGATCCCGTGATCACGTTGTGACTCCCAGCTAGGCAAGTGATCCACCGGCGAACCAGCGCTCGAACATCGGGCGGATATGGCTCGACACCAGTTCGACGATCAGGCCGCTCGGCGGCTGCACGTAGGTGAACCCGCCGTAGCCCTTGTCCGGAGCGAGCTGAGCCAGCCGCAGGGTCCACCCAACAGCAACGAGCGCTGCCGAATCGCCGGCCACGTCATCGCTCCAGACGCCGATGTGGTGCAGACCCGGAACGTCGCGGCCGTCCCAGATCGATCCGGGAGCGCCCTCGAGCAATTCCACGCGTTGTGGCCCCTGCCTCGAGTACGTGAATCGCAGCGGGATGTTCGTCTCCCCCTGATCGGGCAGCCATACCGACTGCTCGCGGACCTGCGGTTCACACCACGTGAGCCCGAGCGCGTTGCCGACTTCGGCCATCGCCAAATCGAGGTCTGGCACACGCACACCGTGGTGGTACACCGCTGAGTAGTCGATCATCAGATGCTCCTGTCATGTCCAGCCCAGTACGGCGCGCGCAACTGCTGCTTGGTGAGCTTGCCGGTCGCGGTGCGCGGGATCGACGTGACGAAGTCGACCGACCGTGGACTCTTGTAGCCGGCCAGCAGGGTACGGCAGTGGGTGATCAGCGCGTCGGCCAGACCGTCATCGGCCGAGACGCCGTCACGAACCTGGACGATGGCCTTCACGCTCTCGCCGAACTCATCGTCGGGAACGCCGATCACGGCGACGTCGTCGACTGCCGGATGTGCGGCGAGTACGCCCTCGATCTCGGCAGGGTAGATGTTCACGCCGCCACTGATGATCATGTCGATCTTGCGATCGGACAACCACAAGAACCCGTGAGCGTCGAGGCGGCCGATGTCGCCGGTGGTGAACACTCCCGGAGCGAGATGCACAGCCGACGTCTTCGCATCGTCGTTGTGGTAGGAGAAGTCCATGCCCATTCGGTTGCGGAAATACAAGGTTCCGGTTGTTCCGGGAGCAACGGGTTGGTCATCATCGCCGACGACGATCACCTCGACGTTGTCGAGCGGGCGGCCGACGCTGCCATTCTTGTCGAGCCAGTCGGTCGAGCTGATCGTCGAGATGATCGAGCCCTCGGTCGAGCCGTAGTACTCGCTGATCTTCGGGCCCCACCACTCGATCAGGTCGCGCTTCACCGCTGGCGGACACGGCGCTGCACCGTGCCAGACCGTGGTCAACGACGCCCCGTCGAAGCCGGCCCGGATCTGGGCGGGAAGGTCGAGCAGGCGCTTCATCTGCGTCGGCACGAGGTGCACGTTGGTGACGTCGTAGCGATCGATCAGGTCGAGCACCCCGGCAGAGTCGTAGCGGTGTTGCATGACGACCGATGACCCGGCAACGAGCGGCAGGAACGAGAACGCCCATTGGGCCGAGTGGTACACCGGCCCACACAACAACGTACGCCCCGGTAGCGGCAGCATCTCGGCGAACCGCGAGGCGACGAGTTGAAGGATCTCCGGTCCCATCTCGCCGCCGGACAACGCGCTGCGCACACCCTTCGGCCGACCCGTTGTTCCGGACGTGTAGAACATCGGGCCGCCGAGGCGCTGGGCGACCGGCTCTGCGGTATCGGCGCCGCCGATGAGTCGCTCGAGGTCCTCGCCGAGCCCGATGATGAGCCGAACCGTTGCGGCTCGCGCGTCGCCCAAGGCGACTCTGGTGACCTCCGCGTATCGGTCGTCGACGAACACGGCAACCGGCGAAGCATCGGCGAAGACGTAGGCGAGTTCGTCGGCCACCCAGTGCCAGTTGATCGGGACGTAGGTCCAGCCGCCGTGGGAGCAGGCGAGCGCGATCTCGAACCAGGCCCGGCAGTTGCCGGCGATCAGCGCCACCGTGTCGCCGGCGACGAGACCGGCCGCGCGCAGACCGTTGACGATCCGGTTGATCCGGTCGTCGAGCTCGGCCCACGAAACCGAACCGGTCTCATCGACCAACGCCGACTCTGCGCCACGATCCGCGGCAAATGTGGATGTCAGAACGGCCATGATCGACTCACCCGTTCCGCTCGACTGGATACCACTCGACGTCGAAGTTCTGCTGGCCGGCGACGCGCAAGATGCGATCTGCGATCAACCACCGCTCGCCGTTGTTGACGAACCGGTCGTGGTAGCGGGCGTAGAGGATGGCGTCGGGCCGATCGTCGGGATATCGGTGCCACGCGATCAGGGAGGTGTTCGTCGTTGCCGAAGCGCGGTCGTCGCCGAGCAGGATCTCGATGTTCGACACGTGGTGGCTGGTCGCTGCGAAGCGCTGCAATCCAGTCGCCAGCCGCTCGGCCAGCGCGGCGGAACCACGCGTCGGCGCACCGAGGCCCGGGCCGTAGTCGACACTGCAGTCCGGGGTGAACAGCGCTGCCACCGTGGCGACGTCGATGGTGTCGACACCACGACAGTACGCATGCAGCACGTCCGTGATTTCCTGCCGGGCGACGATGTCGCCCACTGCGGTCATGGTCGATACCGGTCGTCAGCGCGACAGGATCGTCACGCCGGAAATGCCGGGCGCGCCATACACGTGGGTGTACGCGGTCTTCGGCCTGTTCGGCACCTGGCGCACACCGGCGTCGCCGCGCAGCTGCAGCACGTTCTCGTACACCTGGCGAAGGCCGGAGGCACCGATCGGTTCGCCGTTGGCGAGGCAGCCGCCATCGGTGTTGACGGGGAAGCGACCGCCGATCTCGGTCTCACCGTTCTGGATCATCCGCTCCTGCTCGCCGTGCTCACAGAAGCCGTTCTCCGCCATGTGCATCACCTCGGCACCAGCCTCGGTGTCCTGCAGCTGAGCGAGGTCGATGTCGTCGGGTCCCATCCCGGCCATCTCGAACGCGGCCCTCGACGCATCCACCGTCGGGCCTGCGTTGTGCTCGAGCGCAATCGACGGAGCGAGCACCTCGAAGCTGCCGAAGCGCCGAGACCGCACCACCGTTGCTTTGAGGAAGATCGGGCGATCGGTGTACTGATGGGCCTTGTCGGCTCTGGCAAGGATGAGGGCCACACCGCCCTCGCCGGGCGAGCAGAACATGTACTGCGTCAACGGGTACGACAGCATCGTCGACTCGAGCACGTCCTCTTCCGACAGCGGCTTTCGGCGCCACGCCATCGGGTTGTCCGCGCCGTTGCGGAACGCCTTCGCCGAAACCTTGGCGAGCGTGTTCCGGGTGATGCCGAAGTCGTGCATGTAGCGGTTGATCTTCATCCCGAAGAACTGTGTCGTGAGTGCCAGCCCGTTGGCGCCGTACCAGTCGCCGAGGCCTGCGCCTTTCGTGTTGACCCGGAACGCACCACGCTCGTGCTTGTCGAAACCGATGGCGATGCCAAGATCGAAGACACCCGCCTTGATCGTGTTGTACGCACTGAACAGCGAGGAGCCGCCGGTCGCACAGCCGTTGGCGACATTGATGAACTGCAGACCGGTCAAACCGAGCGACGACACCATCGTGTCCGCCGCACCGGCGGCCTGCGATCCACCGAAGGCGAACTGCATGTCCTGCCACTTCAGCCCGGCATCAGCGAGCGATCGACGGACCGCGATGACGCCCTGCTCCATCCCGGTCAGGTCGTCATGGCGACCGAACTCGTGCATACCGATCCCGACGATCGCGACATCGTCACCCATTACTCTGCTCCGTTCTGGTCGTGCGTTTCGCCGACTGGCTGGAACGCAAACGTCATCACCTCGTTGCCGCCAGCATCGACGTACAGCGGCACGAGCACCAGCTCCATCTCCATCCCGATCCGCAGCTTCGCCGGATCGGCTTCGGTGAGCCGGGCCTCGACCTTGACTTCGCCAGGAAGCTCCACGTACCCGACGCCGAAGGGCTCGAAGCCGGCGTCCGTGCGGCCGGCGTAGGGCGGCGCCTTCGGCGGAAAACCTTGCACGGTCCATGTCCAGAGCGTGCCGCGGCGGCCGAGCGCCACCGTGTCGGTCTCGTTGCCAGTGCACTTCGGACATCCGGATTGGGTCGGGAACATGTGGTTGCCACACGTGACGCAGCGGCTCCCGATCAGGTGCGACTCGCCATTGGCGCCGGTCGGTGGCCAGCTGAAGAGGCCGTCGGCAACGGGGATCTGGTTCGGCATGAAGACGAACTTACCATGTGATCAATTAATTCGAGAAGTCAGAGCGCGTCATCGCTGCGCGCATCCCGTCGGCGATGGCGCGCACGTGCTCGTGGGGCGCGTTCCAGCCGCTCGCGCTGCATACTTCCAGCGAAAAGGGCACGCGACAACCCGTGCCGCGCACCGCCTCGATGAAGCCAGCGAGATCGAACTCGCCGGCGCCCGGAGCGACGCGATTCTCGAGGCAATCGCTGTAGTAGTCCGGATTCGCCGGCACGCGCGATCCGTCGCTGACCTGGATGCCGGTGATCATCGAAGCCGGCAGATCGGCGATTCCTGCAAGGTCATTCGCCCCGCGTGCGTGATGCCAGATGTCGACGCATATGCCGGCGTTGGGCCGATCGGCGGCTTCGACGATCGCTCGCGCGTCGTGAACCGAGACGATGTCGGTGAAGGGCAGGAACTCGAGTCCGACGACGAGTCCGTGACCCGCGGCGCGGTCGCACAGGCCACCGAAAGCGCGTCCTGCTTCGGCCGTCGGCATCACGGCCGGCCCGATCGCCTGGAGATAACGACAGCCGAACTCGTCGGCCATCCGGAACGCTGTCGACTCCATCTCGGCAGCGCGTTCGCCGCCTGGCCCATCGGCGCCGAGGCCCGGGATGACCTCGATCTCGGCGAGCGAGACATCGTGTTCATCGAGCAGCTCGCGCAGTGCTCCGGGGGCACGTCCCTCAGCCTCGAGCCGTTGGTAGTGCCCGACGTAGAGACCGATCCCACTGATGCCGTTCGCCGCAGCGAGTCGGATGCGATCCTCGATCGGAAACTCGCGAGCGAGGCTGAAATGGCTGAGAACCAATTCGTCGGCGCTCATCTCCCGAGGATTATGTTGCACGCGCACAGTCTCACACAGCAACAAGGGGGTCCGTGATGGTCGGTCGACTCGAGGGAAAGGTGGCGCTCGTGACAGGGGGCGCGAATGGAATCGGCGAGGCAACGGTGCGCCGATTCGTCGAAGAAGGCGCACGGGTGGTCATCGCCGACATACAACGCGAACCGGGTCGAGCACTGGCCGCCGAGCTCGGCGGTTCAACCCGCTTCATCGAGACGAACGTGACGTCCGAGAGCCAGATCGCCGCTGCAGTTGCGCTCGCCGTCAGCGATTTCGGACGCCTCGACGTGATGTTCAACAACGCCGGGATCGTCGGCGCGATCGGGCGCATTGCGGACACACCGATCGAGGACTGGGACAGCACCGTTGCCGTGCTGATGCGCGGCGTGTTCCTCGGCATCAAGCACGCGGCGCGCGTGATGGTGCCGCAGGGCAGCGGCTCGATCATCTCGACGAGCAGCACCGCCGGCATCCTCGGTGGTCTCGGCCCACACTGCTACACGGCGTGCAAGCACGCGGTGATCGGCCTGACGAAGTCGGCCGCTTCAGAGCTCGGCTCCAGCGGCGTGCGCGTCAACGCGATCTCCCCTGGCAGCACGGTGACCGCGATGACGTCGGCCGTGATCACCGGGGATCACACGGCCACTGCTGCCGCCGAGCAGTCGATCGCCGCCGGCTCACTGCTCGGATTCGCGCCGATGCCGCTCGACATCGCCAACGCCGCGCTGTACCTCGCCAGCGACGACTCACGCGTCGTCACCGGGCACACGC
>JAYTRT010000669.1:0-3327 GCA_043746045.1 Actinomycetota bacterium
CGCGGTCCGGTCGCCGGACGCTGGAGCCTCGTCGCTCCGTTGCCGCTTCCGCCGGACCTCGTCTCAGCGGTCGAGGGCCGCCTCGAGCACCTTGCCGACGAGGACCGCTCGATCGTCGAACTGCTCGCGCTCGGAGAACCACTCGACGCCGAAATGCTCGAGGAACTGGCCGGACACGGCGGTGAGCAACGGTTGGAGCGGCTGGAGGCGGCGGGATTCATCGTCGCCGATCACGATCGACAACGCCTGAGTGTTCGTCTCGGCCATCCGATGTATGGCGAAGTGCTCCGCGCCACAATGCCCTCGACGTGGGCCAATCGGGCCCGCTTACTCCTCGCCGACACTCTCGCGTCCCGTGGCCGACCAGCGGATGACGCAATGCGTATCGCGACGTGGCGCCTCGACGCGCTGGCCACGATTCCCTCGACGATCGCAACAATTGCCGCGCAGCAGGCACTGTTGCGCTTCGACCCGGAACTGGCCGAGCGAATCGTGCGCAGCTCCGACGCCTACCGGCCAGCTGGACAGACCTCCGCTGGTTCGGTGATCGGTTCCGTGATCGGCAACGTCGAGGGCAGCAGCGTCGCTATCGATGACGCCACAAGTGAGAGAGACGCCGAGGCCGAACTGCTGCTGGCGACGATCGCTTCGTTCGCCGGACGACCGGCACCCGCCCTCGACCATCTCGACCAGCTCGACCGAATTCTCGACGGAAGTCGTCATGACGGGCGGCTCCGCAGCCGGGGCGCCGTGCTCCGGTTCGATGTGCTCAGCTACATTCTGGGCCGATTCGACGAGGCATTCGCGCTCGAGGTTCCGCCCGACGGCGACCGATCGGTCGGCAGTGCGCTGACGGCACGCAAGGCAATCGTCGCGGTGACCATCGCTCAGCCACGGCTGGCGGAATCGCTTCTGGCAGAACTGTCAGAGGTGAAGCCAGGCACACGCGCAGACGTGTGGGTGTCTCTCGCCCACGCCATGACCCATGCCTCGCGAGGACGCCTCGGGGTCGCCCTGGCATACATCGATCGCGCCGAAGCGGCTTTCGAGATCATCGGCTGGGACCCGTCACTACCAGATCCGGCGATCGTCGTCTACGTCCGGATCCGGACCCTGCAGCACGTCGGACGGCTGCGCGAAGCCAGTGAACTGGCCGACAAGGCGGTCGGGTACGAGACCGACCGCTGGTCGGTGCAGGCAGTGGCATGGGTCCGCTTGGCAGGTAGTTCCGTCGAGCGGATGTTGGGGCGTCCGCTCGTCGCCGAGGCGTCGGCCATCGCTGCAGCAGCCGTCTTCCAGCAGTCAGGATCGTTCCAACTGGAAGCGGTTGCGCTGGCCGAAGCGGCCGCGGCAGCCGCAACTGCAGGCGACGGCCCGGGTGCGCACGCTGCGGCGATGCAGTGCGACGAGACCAAGATCGACAACTTCTACACCCGCGCTGCGCACGCGTGGGACATCATCGGCGAGGGCCGCGTCGCCGAGGGTGTGAGTCTGCTGGTCGGCTTGCTCACGTCTCGACGTGGCCGTGAGGCGCGCGAGGAAACTCTGCTGATCCTCGACATTGTCCGTCTCGGTGGGGCCGCCGACGTGGTTGACGCCGCAGCTCAGCTGGCGCAACGGGTCGACGGAGAGCTGACGGCCGTGGTCGCCGCCTACGCTGCGGCGACAGTGGCCGACGACGGACCTGCGCTCGAACAGATCGCCGAGCAGTTCGCCGGCTTCGGATTCTCGCTGCCGGCCGCCGAGGCCGCGTTCGCAGCCTGTGCCGCGCACCTCCGTGACGGCCAGCGGCGCCGGAGTAGTGCGTTCCTGCCCCGCGCCGAGCAGTTGCGGGCGGCACTCGAGGGGGTACACACGCCCGGGCTGCACCCGCCGCACGTGCAAGCTCTGCTCGCCCCACGCGAGCGAGAAGTCGCTGCACTCGCTGCGACCGGGGCGACGAGCCGGGCGATCGCCGATGCACTCGGGTTGAGCCAGCGCACTGTGGAGAGCTACGTGCAGAACCCGTACGACAAGCTCGGCCTGGCAAGTCGCGCGGAACTGGCCGCGATCCTGGCGGGTTCACCCACCCCCGATCACGGCCAGTCCTGAACACACTGCTGACAGATCAGACGTCGTTGGCCGACCTGTCTTGTCGTGCGGTGTCGTTGTTGCGGTCTCGCGTCAGCCGTTCAACGCGTTCTGGATCTTGGTGAGAGCAGCTTGGGCAACGGTCATGGTGTCCGGGGTACCGGGCGCATCCGCAGCACCGGCCTTCTTCTCGAACTGCATGACGACGATGGCATCCTTCTCGAGGGCGAGAATGAGCACGCCCTCGGTGCCGTTGGCGGCGACATTCACCGCGAACGAGGGAATGCCGAGCTGAGCGGAGACATCGGTCAGGTCGCCGAGGGTGACTGTCTCGGTACTCCCGCATGCGAAACCGGTCGATGCCAGGTCGAACGCGTTCTTCGCTTCAGCCGTGGTGTCATACACCTTGATCTGCTCGATCAGGGCCAGCAGCGGCTCGTTCGAGTCGATCTGCGTGCCGGTACTGGCGATGGACGGTACCTGGCCCTCGACGTTGATACCGCATGGAGTCGTACCGTTGCCCGGGGTGTATGTGTCCTCGACGAACGTCGGGCCGACCTCGGCAGGCGTCAGCAGCAGCGTCTTCAACGCCGCCTCGGCGTCGGCTCGCGAGGTCCCGGTCCCGGTGCCGGCAGTGCTGGTGCCGGTGGTGTCCGCAGTCGTGTCGGGGGTGGTGTCCCCGGTCGTGACGGGAGTCGTGTCGGGCGTGGTGTCTGCTGGACTGGTGTCGGGAATGGTGTCGACGGCCGCCGCAGTCGTCGGCGTGGTGGTCTTGGGGGTGGTGGTCTTCGGGGTCGTCGACTTGGTCGTCGTCGAGGGAGCCTTGGTCGTGGTCACGGTGGTCTTGTCGGTCTTGCTCGATGCCGTACTGCTGGAACCGCAGGCGGTGAGACCGACGAGTGTGGTCGAGGCGAGCACGATCGCCGTCAGACCGAATCGATGTGAGCCGGAGCGGCGAATGGGGGTGTGTGTGGTCATGTCATCATTTGGCCACAGTTCGCGGGACAGCGGAACCGTATCGTCTACTCCAATGACGGCGACGGCACTCGATCAGCTTGCCGGAGAGTGGCCGCTCGTCGGCCGCGCCGACGTCATCGAGCGATTCGTCGCCGCCCGCGTCCATCCGCAATCCGCCCTGGCGGCAGCTGCGACGGGCATCGCGCTGGTCGGTCCGGCCGGTGTCGGCAAGACCAGACTGGCGGCCGCATGCCTCGACGACGCAGCGAACTCCGGGTGGCGGACCGCGCGCATCGCGGG
>JAYTRT010000670.1:0-3314 GCA_043746045.1 Actinomycetota bacterium
GGAAGGAGTCGACGAGGAAGTGGGTCGGTGTCCGGCCCGTGATCGCCCGGCAATCCCTCGCGAGGTGGGCCTGATCGCTGTAGCCGGCGTCGATCGCGAGGACGGCCAGCCCTGGTCGCCGACCGGCCGAGTCGCGGGCCGTCCCGGCCAGGGCCAGGAACCGCTGGAATCGCAGGATCCTGGCGAGAGTGCTCGGCCCGTAGCCGAAGCTGAACTGACAGCGTCGGTGCAGCTGGCGAGCCGTCAGCCCGAGTTGATCGGCGAGTTGCGCGACGTTCGCGTGTGGGCTCGAAGCGAGCTGGTCGAGCACTCGATCGGCGAACTCGTTCGGGCGAGCGTTGTCCGGTGAAGCGGCGACGAGTTCGGTCGTGAACGACTCCAACACGTGTCGTTGCGTGTCGGGGTTCGTGCAGGCTTCGATCCGGGTGCGGAGGTCGTCCTCGCCGTCGTCGCCGATGATCCGTGCCAGCCGGATCCGGATGTCGCGAATCGACGAGGCCGCGATGCCCAGCAGATGGGGGAGTGCGCCGGGACGAAATCGCACGCCGACGGCAGTCGTGCCCGCGGGTAGCTCGAAGTCCCATGCTGCGACTTCAGGGCCGCAAACCAGGATCGGTCCGGTGCTCAACCACAGCAACTCGATGCATGCATCCGGGACCAGGAGGTGGCGCCCCGTCGGAAAGGCCGTCCACGAACAGGCCAGAACGCGGTCGAGCGCAGAAGGCGTGTCGACGGGAACGTACCAGGCCACGTCGGAACGGTACCCAACACGTGTCAGCGTGCCCGAGTTCGCACGAAATTCACGAGCTCGCTACTGGTCTCGTGGCGTCGGCAGGATCAGGTCGTTCGAATGGCGTTTGGTGCGAATTGCAGTGATGACCACCAGCATTGCCCCGGCGAAGGGAACCGCCAGCAGTGCTCCGATGAATCCGAACAGTTGCACGGCAACGAGCACGCTGAGCAGTACGGCAAGCGGGTTCACGTTGACCCGCCGAGACATGATTGCCGGGTAGAGGATCCCGTTCTCGACCTGTTGATAGATGACGAAGAAGATCAACGTGATCACCCCCGGTGTCGTTCCCTCGAGGAATGCTGCGAGCACCCCGACAGCGGCTCCGAGCGTCGCTCCGACGAGCGGGATCAGGTCGGCGAATGCAACCCAGAGAGCGATCACGAACGGTCCCGGTATTCCGAGAACCAGCAGGCAGACGAACGCAGCGCTGCCGGCGATGAGGCTGATCAACAGGTTGCCGACGACGTAACCGCTCACGGCACTCGCTGCATCGGCGGCGGTGCGTCGGACGGTCTCACGATGCCGGACGGGAAGCGCGTTCGAGACGGCCTTTCCCATCGATTCGGCCTGGCTCAACAGCAGGAACACGATGACGGTGATCGTCACGAACGCCAGCAGCGTCGCGATCGCCGTCTTGGCGATGTTGAACGACGAGCTGCTCAGCTTTGTCGCAGCCTTGTTCAGATCGGCCTCGTGCTGCTTGATGTAGTTGTTGAGATGCAAGCGACTGACGATCTTGCCGACGGTGCCGTGTCCGCTCCCGGCGTCCTTGATGGTTCCGGGAAGATCGGTGATGATGCCGATCAATTGGGTTCTGACCGGCATCAGGAAGACCGTCAGGATGCCGAGAACGGATGCGAGCGTTCCGAACACGACGATTGCCGTCGCGATCGCGCGTCGACCGCCGATCCGGTCCTGGACTCGACGCACGGCGGGTGCGAGGACAACCGCGAAGAAACCGGCGACGACGACCCAGGTGATGAGCTGAGTCGTCAACAGAATCGCTTCGACGGCAACGATCGTGCCGAGGACGATCAGTGTCGACGCGACAATCGTTCGCCACGGTACGGAGCTCCACGTGGAGGCGGCGACCGGAGGTGGTTCCTGCAGCAGTTCACCACCCGGTCGGAGCAGGCGGCCGACATCGAACGATTCGGGAGTTTCGTGCACCGGGCACTGCTACCCCGCTTGTGCGTTTGCGAAACCGATCGATCGGAGGTCCGGCTCGACGGTCGACCCCGATCAGCTCACCTGTTCTCTCAGTCGGTTGAGGAGGGCAAGCGATTGGGCGGCTCGCTCGGGGTCGGTGCGGGCGATGCCGAGGACGAGCGCTTCGATCAGCACGACGGTGGTTGCGTGGCTGGAGAACAGACCAGGGATGCCTCGCCAGGTGATCAGGGTGTGTGCGACTCGGGTCTGCAGTTGATCGTGGAGGGTGTCGGTGATCAGGACGACGGGGACGTCGAGCGTGGATGCGTGAGTGATCAGGGCTTCGACGTGCGGGTGTGCTCGCGTGTACGCCAGCACGACGACTGCGGTGCCGGGGCGGACGAGCATCAACTCGTCGGCCGCCCCGATGCCCGAGTGGGTGATGGCCGTCGATTCGTGGCCGAGACGCCTCGTGAGCGTGCAGCCGTACTCGGCCAGTGCCGCCGATGGCCCGATCCCGCTCCACAGGATCCTGTCCGCGAAGGCGAGATCCGCGACTGCCGCGCCCAGGATGGCGGGCGTGACGTGCTGGACCAGGACGTCGAGCGAATCGAGGAGGCTCTCGATCGAGGTCGACAGGATGCTGTCGGATCCCTCTGCATCGGCGAGTGTTCGCTGGAGCCGTTGGGCGAGTGTCGGTTCGTCGGCGACGACCGCGATCGCTCGTCGGAGTTCGGGCAGACCGGTGAAACCGAGTGCCTGAGCAGTGCGGACCACCGTTGCGTCGCTGACGCCGAGGTCGGCGGCGATCTCGGTTGCCGAGCGCAGCAGCATCGACGGGCCGGCTTGCACGAGGTAGTCGGCGACTGCACGTTGGGCCGGCCCGAGTCGGCTGCGAGCAGCGGCGACCGTTGCTGCGAACGAGTGCTGTAGTGAGAGCTGCACCATTGCATCTGACATGTAGACAATGCTACTATGTCGTGGTATCGGGATCACGGATCCTGGGAGGGAGTCGTTTGGGATGCATGGCGCATTGTTGTTTCTGGCTGCGTTCGCGGCTTCGACGGTGGAGATGGTCGAAGCCTTGACCATCGTGCTCGCCGTCGGGGTGACGAGGGGATGGCGTGATGTCGCTACGGGCGTCGCAGCCGCCCTCGGTTGCCTGTCTGTCGTCGTGATCGGCTTGGGGCCGGCGCTGACGCGTCTGCCGATCGCCGATCTGCGACTGGTGATCGGCGGGCTGCTGCTGATCTTCGGTCTGCAGTGGCTGCGCAAGGCCATCCTGCGCGCGT
Organism: Actinomycetota bacterium; assembly: GCA_043746045.1. Classification (GTDB taxonomy): domain Bacteria; phylum Actinomycetota; class Acidimicrobiia; order Acidimicrobiales; family Ilumatobacteraceae; genus WLMZ01. The sequence goes on from JAYTRT010000670.1 coordinate 3,235, forward strand.
CAGGCCTGAAAGCGCTGCACGACGAGGACGAGATCTACCGGAAGGAGCTCGCCGAACTGCAGGCAGCGGGTGGGGGGCGT
>JAYTRT010000671.1:0-10227 GCA_043746045.1 Actinomycetota bacterium
ACCGAGTATCCAAGTCGGGCCAGCGCCTCGGCGCGCCACCGATGTTCGTGGGTGATCTCGAACAACTGTGCCGCCTGCTCGAATTGGACGTGGGCGCGAGCGTGGTCGACTTCGGTGCCGATGACGGCATGGGCGTGCGCGCTGGCCAAAAGGGCCCGGCCCCGTGTGATCAATTCGTCGGGAGGTGTCAGCGCAAGCAATTTGTCGGCGCAGTCCACAGCCTCCGTGGGTTGAATCGTCTTGGTGAGCATCCGTATTCGCTCGGCCTCGACGGCTCGGGCGAGAGGCGGCGGCAGGCCGTCGAGACGTGTGAGCTGCTCGTAGAACTTGCTTCGTAGCGTGGGGTGGTTGGCCTCTGCAGCCCAGATGGCTCGGAGCGCGAGGTCTGCGGCCGACGCTGGCCCGGTGTTGCCGAACAAGTCGAGCAGTTGGTCGACCTGGGTGAGGCCGAGTGCCTCGAGGTCGGTCCAGTGTTGTCGCGCGAGCAGATCGGTGATCTCTTCGAAGAGGTGTGCGTCGCTGAGCAATTGAATCGCAGCAGCCAACTCGCCTCGCGCTGCGTAGTGCTGCGCGATCGTGAGCAGAGAAGCCATTGACAGTTCCGGGACACTGCTGGACCGTGAGAGCAACCCGTCGCGGATCGAGTCTGGAATCGTTGTCCAGCCTGCCTCGAACCGATGAGGAAGGCCTGTTCGACGCAGGATCGTCAGCGCTCCGGGGCCGGCCGCTCGCTCGGCCGTGAATTCGTCGAGCATCGGCAGCAAGGCCAGGCGGGTCAACACCTCGCCCTGGTCCGCGATCAAGTCATCGATGAGTCCACCGAGCAACTTGATCCCCGCCGAGCGGTGCGAGGGAGACCACGACGGGTCGTCGCGTAGTCGACAGATCGCCACCGAAATCGCAGCCGGCCACCCTGTTGTGATCATCTCCAGATCGTCGATGAGACTCGGTCGGGCCCCTCCACCGAGCAATTCGGCGATCTCCGTCTTTGTCATTTTGAGGTCGTCGATCGACAGTACATGCCACGTCGGTAGCGCACCGATGGCATCGGCGGGGCGTCGGCAGATCACGACACGGCACGACTCCGGCAGGTCTGCGATGAACTGTCTCAACATCTCGAATGCGGTCGCCGCGAGGAAGTGCGCATCGTCGACGAAGAGCGTAAAATCCATACGGCCGTTCGCGCACATGGTCACCACGTTGTCGAGAGCCGCTCTCGGCTGATCGCCAGCGAGTGCGGTGACGACGTCACCGAGACCAGTGCGGCGGGCTGCCCGCCGGATGCGGTCGACGAGTTCCTCGGGGCCTGTTTCCCCGGTCAGACGCACTCGGAGCGGGGCCAGTCCCCAGGCATCGATGAGCTGCTCGGCGAGCACGGACTTGCCGTATCCCGACGGTGCCTCGATCAACACCACTGTCGCACCGAGATGTGGGTCGATCAGCCTGCGGCGAACAATCGTTTCCAGCACGGCCACTCCGGGAATAGTAGCCACGCCGGGTTACTCCCTGACCCTCCTCTGGCCTGCTCCGGAGCTGACCCGAAGGCCGAAATCCAGCGTGACCATCAGCCGTTGGGGAAGTAGCCGTTGACGTCGGCGAGGAGTTGGGTGGCGTTGCTGGTGAAGATGCACACGGTGCCGTTGTCGCCGATCTTGGTGATGACCGCGTTGGGGATGATCGAGCCGGTTGTGTAGTTGAGGTTGGAGGCCAATGGTTGTGGCGCGCCGCATGGGTAGACGGTGACGAAGCCGGGTCCGATCGCGTCGGCGATGGTGACGTTGAGCACGACTGCTGTTGCGTCGTTGGGGACGCCGCCGCGTCCGGTGACGTGCAAGATCGTTGTCGACCCGGCGTCGTGTTGGCCGCCCCCTTGTGCTTGGCCGTCGATGGTCGTGTAGCCGTCGCGTGTGTCCAGGAGCCGGGCCGGTACCAACGGCGCATACGACGCTGATGGCGGTGCTGGTGGAGGAGGCGGTGGAGGCGGCGGTGGTGGTGGTGGTGGTGTTGTTGTCGTACCGCTGACGACCGTCACGGCGGTCGACAGCGACGACAGCGCACTGACGTTGCCGACCAGGTCACGTGCGCTCGCGGCGAAGCGGTAGCTGGATCCGACCTGACCGGTGAACGTCACGGCGGCGTCAGTCACGTTCTCGGCAACGAGGGCCAACGCGGCGCCATCCTTGGACGCCCAGACGTCGACACCGGCGAGTCCCGAGCCGCCCTGTTCGTCAGAGGCACTCAACGTGACGTTCACCGCGGCAGGCGATGTTGCGGCAACGGTGGGGGCCACTGTCGGCGGGGTCGCGTCGAGTACGACGGCGTCGGTGTTGGTGGCGATTGCCGGGTTGGCATCGAAGACGATCGACGCCTGACTGACGATCGTTGTACCCGATGCGGCACCCATCGAGGGACGAATGTCGTAGGTGACGAAGCCCTGACCCTGTGGAACCGTCACGTTCGGCGGCAGAAAGCCCCGTGTGGCATCGACGGGGAGATCGAGCGTGATCGGGTCGATGCCGGTCAGGGTCCACGTGACCGTTCGGGTGCCGAGATCGAGCCTTGCCTTGACCCGGATCAGCAAACCGCTCTGGGCGCGGTCGTCGAGGGTCGTCGACCACACGCGCAGCCCGGCCGGCGCAGTCCACGTCTTGGCGCCGATGCCGATCTGGCCGAGCTCGAACGAGGAGAGGTCGAGGGTCGGGTCGAGGCTTTGCGTGATCACCACCTGACCGGCCGGCAGGGTTGCCGCGTGCTGGTTCTCGAAGTGGATCTCGTACGGGAGGACGTCTGTGCCGGCGATGAACCGCTGCGCACCGACGGTCACGCCCGAGGGTCCGATCAGCTCGTTCGGGTCGTGCGAGTCGCCGCCGCGCAGCTTCTTCAGCTCGGTGCGTGCGTTCCAGTTCGGTGAGGCCGGATCGGTGAACAACGTGTTCGGATCCACGCCGTAGTGCCCCTGGAGCAAGGTCAGCAAACCGACGTCGGCGATGTCGAAGGTGCGGTCGATGAAGATGCCCGAGAACGGGATGAAGCGACCGGCGTAGGTTTTCAGCCCGGTCTGGAAGAACCAACGGGTTACGAGGAAGCCGTTGGAAACGCCGTCTCCGACGATCCAGCCGTCGTACACGCTCTTGACGCCCTGCGCCGCATCGAAGCCGACTCCGAGTTTGGAGAGGCTGCCGGAGATCGGTGATCGCGAGGCGAGCAGTTCGTCGGCCGCCTGGAAGTTCTTCTCCGCCGAGGCGAGCAGACTTGCGTCCGGGGCTGCCGAATGCAGCAGCGCCGTGGCCCCTTCTTCGAAGCGGCGCGCATCGAGCGTCAGGTTCGCGTTCGACACGGCCCACCCTGCCATTTGTGAGAGCGAGTTGGCGTTGTCGCCGAAGCCGACGACGTTGGCGGTGAGGGTCGCGACGTCGTTGAGGTTCCGCTCGCCGTCTTCGCTCGCACCGGCCTGGGTGTTGACCCCGAGGAAGCCGAGGATCGAGTCGAACTGATCCGTCTGCGGCTGGTTGCCGGGTTCCTCCGATCCACCGGTCATGTCGTTGCGGTTGATCGGGTCTGCCGACGCCCACGTGGAGTTGTTCTTGGAGGCGAACAGCACCGGGTCCTCCGACAGGAAACGCCCGGTCGACGGGTCGTATGTGCGTGCCCGGTCGTTGACCAGACCGCTCGGTTGAGTGCTCAACCCGTAACTGCCTTGGAAGCCGAACGGTTGCTCGGTCGAGCCCGTGCGGGTGCGGACTTCGCCGAACGGCAGGTAGCTGAAGGAATCGGTGACCGCGCCCGAGGCGTTCGACAGAGCGACGATGTCTCCCCGCGGATCGGACGTGTAGAAGGTGGTTGCGTTGCCGCTGCCGTCGAGGCGGGCCGCGACGCCCTGCCCCCATGCATATCCGGCGACGCGCACCCCAGCGGCTGTGTACTCGCCGACCAGGGTGCCGATACCGCTCGGATCAGCGAGCAACTCGGTGGTGACACCGTTCGTGGTCTGCGCGATCGGCGTGCCCAGCGCATCGTATTGATATGTCGTGATGTTCGCCGCATCGCTGGCCGAGGCGATGAAACCACGCGCCGTCCATGTCGTGGTGATGCTGCCGGACGTCAGCCGGCGCCCTTCGGCGTCGTGGGTGACCGGTGCCCCGTTCAGCGATGTGGGCCGACCGGCAGCCCCGTAGGTGTCGGTGCTGTTGCCTGCGACGGAGTCCGCCGTTGTCAGGCGGTTGCCGTTGCCGTCGTAAGCGTAGGCGATCGTGCGTGGCGAGGCGCCGGTCGTGGATGCGCCCGTGAGATGTCCGGCGCGGTCGTACGTGTAGGTCGTCGTGCCCGAGACGTCAATGCGGGTGGCGACGCGGTCTTGAGCGTCGTACGTGAGCCGCACATCGCTGACCGTTGATGTTCCCGGGGTTGCGCCGCTCGGCGTGCAGCACGTGGTCAGCTTGCGTGTCACGCGGCCGAGGGTGTCACGCGTGACCTCTGTGCGCGCCCCGTCGCTGTACGCCGTTGCGCTGAGGCGGTCCATGGCGTCGTAGCTGTACCGGGCGAGCACGGTCGCTCCGCTCGACAACGTCGCGACTCGGCCGCGAGGATTGTACGTGACACTCGTGACCTGGCCGTCGGCGGTGGTCGTGGAGATTCGCCTACCCGCGCTGTCGTAGGCGTAGGTCAGGCCGAGCCCGGTCGGGTACGTCACGCTCGTGATGCGGTCGTTGCCGTTGTAGGTGAACGTCGTCGTGCCTGCGGGACCAGCGGCCGACAGCAGGTTGCGGTGGGCGTCATAGGTGTAGGTCACGGTTCCGTAGCCCGCAGTGGTTGCCTGGGTGACGACGTCCTTCGGGTTGTACGTCCTCGTCGTGGCAGTGCCGGTCCGGTCGGTCGATGTCGTCAGCCGACCGAGCGAGTCGTATCCGACCGTGGAAACGCCCCCTGCTGCATCAGTCATCGCCGTCGGCCGCAACTGCGCATCTCTGGTGATGCTGGTGGCCCGCCCGTCAGGGTCGACGACGGACTGCAGGAGCCCGTCGGCGTCGAGGTTGACGGTCGTCGTCCGTCCGCTGCCATCGACCTGGCCGGACACCGAGCCGGCAGCATCGGCGATGGTCTGGTCGCCCGTCGGTACGCCGTCGATGATCACACCGGTTGTGCGGCCGTTGGCATCACGCCGCAGGGTGATGACCCGGCCGATCGCGTCGACGAGCTTGGCCACCGCGCCGTTGTCGTCCTTCCAGCTGGTGGCGGAGCGCCCGCTGGCATCGGTGACAGTGACAGAACCGTCGGCGCCGTACGACTGCGTGATCATCGTGGTGCCGTTGCGGTTGATGGTGATGATCCGCCCGAACGAGTCGCGAACGTAGGTGGTGCTGACGCCGTCCGGAGTCGTGCGACCCGCCGGAAGACCGTCGGCGCCCCACGAGATCACTTGCGTCGAGCCGGCTTCGGTGACGCCGACGAGGTGCCCGCTGCCGTCGTAGGTGTACAGCCGGGTCCGACCGACGGGGTCGGTGACGCCCGTGATCCGGCCAGCAACGTCGTAGATGTACGAGGTGGCGTCGCCCGCGGGATCGACGACCGACGTCAACCGGCCAGCGGTGTAGTTGTAGTTGGTGACGCGCAGGTTGGCGTCGGTGGCGGCAGTGAGCCGGCCGGTGCTGGAGAAGGTCTGGCGTGTGCCGTTGCGTCCTGTCAGTGCCCATCCATTCGAGATCGTGGTGAGCTGGTCGGCGTCGCCGGGCGGTGAGAGGTAGGAGCTGTTCGGCTGCACCGAGAACCGCAGATGGGCGAGGCCGTTGGTGAGGATGACGTCGTGGCTGCCCGTCTCCACGGCGAGCTTCCAGATCGTCAGGCCGGGATCGCCGAGGCCGAATTCTGCCGACTCGAAGGCTGACAACTGCCCGTTCCCGTGCACCTGGGCGAGGTCGTAGGCGGTGAGACGCGAGATATCGCTGACGCGTCGACCGAGCCCCGACAGCACTGTGGCGACGTCGCGCAGATGTTGCTCGAACCCTCCGCCAGTGGTGGTTGCGGCAACGCCGAGCAATGCCGGACCGTGCACCTTCACCCACGCCTTTGCGTTCGCCGTCGTGTCCGTTGGGAGAGCAGCGGCGAGGAAGGCCGCGAAATCGAACGCAGCGCTCTTGGTCACGAGTTGGGAGAACAGCGTCACCTCGACGTGCGCGTCGACGCCGTGCAGCAGCAGATCTGCGCTGCCGCTGACACCGGGTGCAAGCACGCCCGCCGGCCCAGCGGGCGCAACGCCGAGCATCTCGACACTCGTCGTGCCGTCGCCAGGAGATTTCGGGAAGCGAAGCGTGCCGCCGCCCCCGACGGACACCTGGAACAGTGGAGCGGGCAGCGAGTAGCCGGTGTTGTTCGTCCAACGGACGGTGATGCGGTTGTCGACTCCGGTGCGAGCAATCGATGGAGCGACCACGCTGATGGTCGGCTTGAGCGCCGCGACATCGATCGCGATCGCGGGTGCATTGACCACGAACGCGGCTGGGTTCGTGGCGCTGCCCACCTTCACGTCGCACGTTCCGAGTGCGGTCGGTAGGTCGAACAGGGTCGTCAACTCGGTCGAGCCGGCGACCTGCGTGAGCGAGCCGTTGACGACCGTCGCTCCGCACACCAACTGGGCGACACTGGTCGAGGTAAATCCTGTGCCGATGACGCGCACAGCTGTGGCGGCCGGCGCTCCGGCGAGGGCGGTCGTGGGCGATGAGGAGACGATGGATGTTCCCGGCGCGGTTGCGTTCAACGCGACGGTCACCGGCGTAGACCCGGTGTTGCGCAACACGATCAACCGATCGCTGGTGCCGTCGCCGTGCCCGACCAACAGCGTGCCGGCGGTCGCGGCGGCGTCGTGGTCTGCCTCTGTCGGCAGCCGGCCCGATGCCTCCCAGGCAACGACAGCGTCGGCCGGTGATATCGTCACGATCACGTCGCTGCCGGCCGATCCGCTGAGGCGAAGCAGGCGGGTTCCGGACAGGGCTGCGGTCGTGGCACCCTGCACGCGGTTGCCGTCGGCGCCCACAACGATCGAGCTTGCCGCGGCACCGACCGTGACGACGGTCGGGCCGATCTGGATCGGTGCCGACGCCGTCGCCAAGGCGCGGTTCGGGGTGGACAGAGCGAGCGCTGAATCCGCGACGACCACGAGATACTGCGGACCTGGGAGAGCCGCCGGAATGTGCACCTGCAGCGAGTTGCTCACGGGAGTGTTCGCTGCGACGGCGCCGGAGTGGGTCGCCTTGCCGACGTAGGTCGCATCACGTGACACGGTCGGACTACCCGACAGGTACACCGAGTCGGTCCAGCTCGTCGACGTGCTCGAGCCCAGCGTCGTGGTCCACGACAGCGTGACGTCGTCTCCGACGTTCGCACTCGCCTGCGCGGCGACGTTCTGCACCACGATGTCGTGCACGCTCGGCACCACTTGCACTTGCACCTTCCGCGGCGAGCCGGGGTATGTCAGCGCGTAGCCGGTCGATGCCGACAGCGCGCCACCGGTGATCGCCGCGAACGAACCGTTCACCGACTGCAGTGTGTATGCCCGTCCGACGATCACGTCGTTCGGAGTGCCGGGCGTTGGTGGTGAACCGGCGTCGGTGGCGATGTCCAATGTGCCACCGATCGTGCCTGCACTCAAGACGTTGGCGAGGCCGGTGACACCTGCCGACGACGAATGAACGCGCAGCACCGATGTCGGATCGAGGTTCACTGCGCCGAGGGCAGAGCACACCGTCTGCAGATCGACGAGGCCGTCGTTGGTGAAAGGGCCGAGCTCGCAGCTCCGTCCGGCGTGCGCGATGAACACGCCGCCAGGTTCGTTGAGCCACGGCATCTGCATCTGATTGAGGCCGCCGCCGCCCAGGTTGGAGCTCGCTCCCAGCTCGATCCTGCCGAAGTTGGTGAGGGTGCCGACGTTGGACGTGCCGACGGACGAGTAGAACTGGCCGTCGCCGGTGGTGGTGATTGTGCCGCGGTTCTCCACGGGACCATTGGCGGTCAGTGAACCTGAGTCGACGATGATGCGTTGGTTCGGGCTGATGACGATTGGTCCGCTGTTGTTGCGCAGCGCACCCTCGCCGGATGGTGGTACCTCGGCGCTCGCCGCACCCGTGCCGAGCAATTCCAGGTACGCCGGGTTCAGGACAACTGGATTGCCGGTGCCCGTGCCGTTGATGACCCGGAAGACCCCGGCGAAGCTGTACGTGGGACTGCTGCGTGAGATCGTGATCGTTCCGTGGTTGGCCAATGTGCCGTTACGAAGCTCGAACGTGGTGTCGCCGAGGAAGACCGACGCGCCGGCGGACACGTTGATCGTGCCGTCGTTGGTCACGACCGCCGTGGTGTTGGACAGCGTGGCGCGCACGTTGATGGTGCCGCCTGCCTCGTTGAGCACCGTTCCAGCGCCCCCCCAGAACGACACATCGCCCTTCGCCCCGAGCGAACCGACGTTGATGGTTCCTGCGTTCGTGAACGTGATACCGCTGCCGAGGAGGAGTTGCGACTGGCAGGTGGTCCCGGTCTGGCGAGGCAGGTAGTTGATCGTGCCCTCGTTGCGGAAGTTCGAGAGCAGGGAGAGGTAGCCGTCGTTCGCACCGCAGGCGACGTTGATGGTCTGGGCGGCGCGCAGCGTACCGTTGAAGTTGGCGACGCCCCCGAATGCGTCGAATGCGGCCGGGCCCGCACCCGTCAGCGCGACGACTCCGCCGGTCACTGCGATCTCGCCCCCGACCACGGTCGACTGGACCGGTGTCGCATCGGCGGAGGCGCCCTGCGTGAACGTACCGGACGACTGCGTGAACGATCCTCCACCGGTGACGTCGACGGCGCCGCCGGCGTTGTTGAACGTCTGACCGCTGGAGAACGTCCCCCCGGACACCACGCGCACGACCCCGCCGACCGCGTTCTGCAGCGTGGCCGGCGCGGAGACGTTCGCGCCGCTGATCTGCAACATGCCTTGAACCGCGAGCACGTTGACACTCAGCGCCAGGTTGCTGGTCGAGACGACGGCGGTCTTACCCGTGGGGATGCATGCCTGCCCACCCGTCGGCACCGAGTTGGTGTCCCACATCGAAGCGTCCGTCCATGATCCGGAAGGGGAACCGTTCGCGGTGAACGTCGCTACAGCGCCGGAGAGCCCGCAATCGTTCGGGGCGGCAGTCGCACGCTCGACCGGCGTTGGCACGATGACGCAGGTCGTGCTGACGACGACCAGCAAGGCGAGGTTGCGGATGGCACGACGCGACGGCGTTGACAGCGATGGCATGAGCGAACGGTAGATATCGACCGTCCGACGAACGTCCGACGCAGTCGACCCCTGAGGACCTTCGACTCTGGTGGGCGAGCCCTTCGTCGAGAGACGATGGGTTTGTTCGATCGAGGAGGTCGCCATGAAGGCTGCTGTGGTTCACGGGTTCGGAAGTCCACTGGTTCTCGAGGAGGTTGCGACTCCCCGCCCTGGGGTCGGGCAGGTCCTCGTCCGTGTGGAGACGTCTGGGCTGTGCCATACGGACATCCATGCAGCCGGCGGGGATTGGCCTGTGAAGCCGTCGCCGCCGTTCATCCCGGGTCACGAGGGTGTCGGCATCGTCGAGCGCGTCGGCGAAGGGGTGACCAGGGTACGCGAAGGTGACCGCGTGGCTGTGCCCTGGCTCGGTTGGGCGTGCGGTGCATGCGAGGCATGTGCCTCGGGATGGGAGACCCTGTGCCCGAACGCGCGATACACCGGCTACACGCTCAACGGCGCGTTCGCCGAATACGTGGTCGCCGACGCATCGTTCGTCGGGCTCGTTCCGGCCGAGATCGATCCGCTCGACGCTGCACCGCTGACATGTGCCGGCGTCACGACATACAAGGCGGTCAAGGTCTCGGGCGCACGTTCTTCCGACCTGGTGGCAATCTTCGGTGTCGGCGGGCTCGGCCATCTCGCCGTGCAGTACGCCCAGATCGCTGGAGCGACCGTCGCCGCCGTCGACGTCGTGGAAGCGAAACTCGATGTCGCCAAACATCTCGGTGCCGCATACACCATCAACTCGACGACCCATGATGTGGTCGACGAGATCCAGGCCCTCGGCGGCGCGAACTGTGCCATCGCGTTGGCGGCGTCACCTGTTGCGTGCGAGCAGGCCTTGGCCAGTTTGAAGCGCAACGGAACGCTCGTCCTCGTCGGACTTCCGAAGGACAACATCATGCGGCTCCCGATCTTCGAGACGGTGCTGAAAGGGA
>JAYTRT010000672.1:0-3299 GCA_043746045.1 Actinomycetota bacterium
CTGTGCCGGCATCGTCCGCAGCCTCAATCATCATCGCCTGTTCGTCGAATGCGCGCACGGACAGCTGACGCGCAGTCAGTTGATCGGGCCGGTACGGCGAGTCGTGTGTGAACGGATCATGCGAGACGAGGATCACCCGCTCGCCGACCTCTGCGTCGCGCAGGCATCGGCGGCCGGCTCACGTTCCCGAGATGGCCTCGCCGGTGCCGATGTGGGCACGGTCGGCCGCGGCCCTGCCGGCGTGATAGCCCCCCGCATCAAGCGAACGGCCACGCATCGGCGTGCTGTTCGGGAACGCCTCTTCATAGGCGGCATCGACAGCTGACCGACGGTCGGCGAGGATGGGCAGGAGCGAGTCGCCGTAGTCGTGCTCGGCTGCGGCGGACGTGTGCCGCTTCGCGGCTTCGAGCCGCTCGCCGATCCGTTCGGCGTATGCGAGCAGAAAGGCCCGGCGGTACGAGGGAGTTCGCTGGCGACGGTCGACCTGGGTCGAGTCGGCAGAGGCCTTCGTGGCCTGCACGAGCAGCGAGGTGAACAGCAGGTCGGTCAGGTGAAGGTCGACCGGGAACCCCATGATCGTTGCGAAGCCGGCGGACGGTGACCAGATGCAACGCGCCCCGTTGACATCACTGATGATCGACAGGAACGTGGCCTTCTCATCTGCGTACGGGTTGTCGATGTGCACTCGACGTGACTCGATGCCGATGGCCGAGCCCTGACCCTTCGCCGCGGACGCAAGCACGGCGGCATCGATGGAGTAGCGCGTCATCATCTCCTGCGCCTTGGCGGTGAAGGCCTCGGCCTCTGCCTCGAAGGTGGTGGCCTCGGCTTTGGCGAGCAACGCCCGGATCAGCTTCAGTGCCTTGGCGTCGATGTCTCCTCGAGTGGCAGCTGGCTTCGGCTTCGGAACGCTGCCCCGATTGCTTGCCCCCCACTTCGACGGTGGATCGACGATGAATTCCAGGCGAGGTGCCCGAAGCAGCGTGGTCATCACCTGTAGCGCGATCGCGATCCGCTCGTCGGCATGCAGTTTCTCGACGACCGACCACCTGCCGAACGCCTCGGAGTGGCCGCCGATCAACACGTTCTTGGCCGGGTCGAAGATGCCGAGATCCTCGAGCTGGCTCAGCCATTGCTCGGGCGCACGGGTCAGTGCCTCGTGCTCACGCGATTGGCCGGCGATCAGCGCCACTGCCAGTCGTTGGGCCCGCATCGTGCGTTCGCGTTTGACGAGGTGGGCGACGTCTGCGGGCTGCCAGCCGCCTTCGAACAACGAACCGACCAGGCGATGCAGCATTCCGGCGATTGCTTCTGACACCCAACCCTTGGTGGCTGCGCCGATTTCGATCGACGTGAGGGCCTGCACGCTGTTGTCGAACCGGGTCTTGGTGCCCGCATCGTCGCCGAGCCGGGCGACCGTCAACAGCGTCTGCTGGAGCTGCTGGCTGTTCAACTGCTCGGCACGTTCTCGATCGGCCGATCGGGCGCCAGGGCCTGTTCCACCGGCGGCACTGTGTTGTCCCGGACGATCGTGCTGGTTCAGACGATCCTGTTTGTCCTGGCGGCGCTGCTTGACAGCGCGACGTTGCTGGCTGTTCTTTCCCATGGTGTCAGTAGCTCACAGGGGTGCGCGTCAGTTCTTGTGGAGAATGCTGTTGAGGCCGCCCCATTCGACCGACCGGGGTAACGCCTCGACGCCGCCGGTCTGGCTGTTGCGCCGGTACAGCAGCCCACCGGCCCCGCTCAGGGTGCGGGCTTTGACGACCTCGCCGTCGGGGAGCAATTTCACCAAGGTGCCGGCCGTGACGAACAGGCCTGCTTCGACGACGCATTCATCACCGAGGCTGATGCCGATGCCACTCTCGGCGCCGAGCAGGCAGCGCTCGCCGATCGTGATCTGTTCTTTCCCACCGCCCGACAGCGTTCCGATGATCGACGCGCCGCCGCCGATGTCGCTGCCGTCGCCGACGATGATCCCCTGGCCGATTCGACCCTCGACCATCGACGTCCCGAGCGTGCCGGCATTGAAGTTGCAGAAGCCCTCGTGCATCACCGTTGTTCCCTCGGCCAGATGCGCCCCGAGACGGACCCGGTCGGCGTCGGCGATGCGAACCCCGCTCGGCACCACGTAGTCGGTCATGCGCGGAAACTTGTCGACGCTCGTCACGGCCAAGTGGTGGCCGGCGACTCTGGCGCGCACCCGAACATCGTCCAGGGTCGACAGTGCGACGGGACCGAGGCTGGTCCACGCCACATTCGCGAGCAGGCCGAACTGGCCGTCCAGATTGACCGTCCGAGGCCTCATCAACCGATGTGACATGAGGTGCAGTCGGAGGTACACGTCACTCGCGCCGAGGGGCGCCGAGTCGAGATCGATCTCGATCGCCACGCCGACCGTGGTGACGTCGCGGATCGCGTCGGATCCGTAGAGCGCTGCCAGGTCGTCGGTCGGACCGGGGGGTGGAGCGTCACCGAGCCCGAGATGACGGAACCAGGTGTCGAGCACCGTGCGGTCGGCGGCGACTGTCGCGACCCCGCGTCCCCAGGCCGAATGTGCATGTGTCGTCGTCATGGGGTTACAGCACCTCCGGGCGCAGGGTGGGGAACAGGATGATCTCCTTGATCGACGAGACGCCCGCCAGCATCATCGCAACTCGGTCCATGCCGACGCCGAGACCACCGGTCGGTGGCATTCCGTACTCGAGCGCACGGAGGTAGTCCTCGTCGACGCCGGTCGCCTCGTCATCGCCGGCGTCCTTGGCCGCCTGCTCGTCCTGGAAGCGGGCCCGCTGTTCGACCGGGTCGTTGAGCTCGGAGTAGCCGTTGGCGAACTCGCGTCCGAGCATGAACAGTTCGAAACGCTCGGTGAGGTGCGGGTCGGTGCGGTCGATCCGAGCCAGGGGACTGATCTCCACCGGGTGTCCGGTGACGAACGTCGGTCGGATCAGGGCGTGCTCGGAGGTGGCCTCGAACAGTTCTTCGATGATCTTGCCCGAACCCCAACGCGGCGCGCAGGAAATGTCGTACTTCGCAGCGAGCGCGCGCAGTTGCTCGACGGGTTGCGAGGGATGAACTTCGACACCTGTTGCTTCGGCGACGAGGTCGATCATCCGTACCTGCCGCCAGGGCTCGGCGAGATCCACCATCTCTCCGCCGAGATCGACGACCGATGTGCCGAGGGCATCGCGCGCAGCATTGGTGATCAACGCCTCGGTCAGTTCGATGACGTCGCTGACATCGGCGAACGCCTGGTACGACTCCATCATCGTGAATTCGGGGTTGTGGCGGGTGCTCATGCC
>JAYTRT010000673.1:0-10212 GCA_043746045.1 Actinomycetota bacterium
GGGTGAAGCACAGATCGGTGTGATCAACAGTTACTACTGGTACCGGCTGGTCAAGGAGAACGGGGCCGGCAAGGTCGCGTCAGCCGTGTCGTACTTTGCCCCTGGTGACGTCGGATACGTCGTCGACGTGTCCGGAATCGGTGTGCTCCAATCCAGCAAGCACAAGGCCGAGGCCGAGCAATTCGCAGCATTCGTCGTCGGTCCGGTCGGTGAGGCGATCCTCGCCGAGTCGAGCAGCTTCGAGTATCCGGTTGGTTCCGGCGTGGCCGCCAGCCCGACGGTCAAACCATTTGCCGAGCTGAAGCCGAACACGTTGACCATTGCCGATCTCGGCGACGGTTCCGGAGCGCTTGCGCTGTTGCAGAAGGCCGGCCTGCTGTGAGGTCGGCACGACCCCACCTCCGATGACAGCGGTCCTTGCCGTGCTCGGCGCTCGACGCCGGGTCCGGGGTGCATCGCGGGCCCTGATGGCGGTCAGCCTCGCCGTGGCGGTTGCGCTCCTCGCGCCTGTCGTGTTCCTGATCATCGAAGCCAGCCAGGCGGGGCGAAATGAGATCGCACGCATCCTCTTCCGCCACCTGACTCAGGAGTTGCTCTGGAACACGGTTCGTCTCGCCGCACTCGTCACGATCGGCTGCGCGGCCATCGGAACCGGCGCAGCGTTCGCGATCGAGCGGACCGATGTCCCGATGCGCCGGCTGTGGGCTGTGCTCGTCGTGGTGCCCCTTGCGATCCCCGACTTCGTCGTCAGTTACGCCTGGGTCTCGGCGACCCCGTCGGTGCATGGCGTCTGGGGTGCAGCACTCGTGATGACGTTGGCGCTCTATCCGCTCGTCTACCTGCCAGTCTCGTCGGCGCTGAGACGCGGTGACACGTCGCTCGAGGACACGTCGCGAAGCCTGGGCATCGGAGCGACGATGACGTTCTGGAGGGTGACGGTCCCGCAGATCCGTCGTGCCGTGCTCGGTGGTTGCCTCGTGGTGTGTCTCGCTCTGCTGGCCGAGTACGGCGCTTTCGAGATCCTTCGCTACCAGACGTTCACGACGACGATCTTCGCTGAGTTCAAACTCGGCTTCAACTCGCCGGCGGCCTGTGCGCTGTCGATCGTGCTCGTCCTGATCGGCATCGTCGTGCTGATCGGAGAGAGCGCTGCGAACCGGGGTGATCGACGCAGTCACAATCGCAGCGGGTCCCGCCGGACCTCGAATCGTCCACCCCGCCGGCACGTGCTCGGTCGGGGGACATTCGGTGTCGTGTCGGCGTTGGTCGCACTCGTGATCCTGTCGCTCGGAGTGCCGGTCGGGGCGATCCTGTACTGGCTCGTGAACGGCAGCTCGACGACGCTTCCTGGCATCTCGATCGTGTCGTCCATCGTCGACACTGCCTCGTACAGTGCAACGGCCGCCGGTATCGCCACCGCACTCGCGCTCCCCGTTGCGATCTTGACGGTACGCCACCGCAGTCGATTCGCGATGATCATCGAACGCAGTACGTACGTGGTGCAGTCGCTGCCCGGCCTGGTCGTGGCGCTCAGCTTCGTCTTCTTCGCGCTGCACTACGCGTCGGGGTTCTACCAGTCGAGCGAGCTGCTGTCGGTGGCCTATGCAGTGCTCTTCTTCCCGCTCGCCCTGATCTGCGTGCTCACATCGGTCGGTCAGGCTCCGTCGCAGTTGCAGGACATGGGCCGTTCGCTCGGCCAGGGACGGCTCAGCGTCTTCTTTCGGATCACGCTGCCCTTGATCGCCCCAGGACTGGCGGCCGGGTTCTGCCTCGTCTTCTTGTCGGCCGTGACAGAACTGACGGCCACACTGATCCTGATCCCCACCGGAGCGCACACGCTTGCCACCCAATTCTGGAAGTACGAGAACAATGCTGCGTACGGCGCAGCTGCTCCGTACGCCGCGGTGATGGTCGGCGTCGCACTCGTCCCGAGCTATCTCCTCGCGCGGTGGTTCAATCGACGCGCAACCGATGTGGTGGTCGTGTGAACGTCAGCGGCGTGAATCAATTGGAGGTGTCCGGTGTCAGTAAAGCGTTCACTCAGCAACAGGTGCTGGCGGGGCTCGACCTGGTCGTGGAGCGCGGATCGATCACCGCGATTCTCGGCTCCTCAGGCAGTGGGAAGACCACCCTGCTGCGATTGATCGCCGGCTTCGATCACGTCGATTCCGGAACGATCAGAGTCGGGGGGAAGGTGGTCGACGACGGCGAACGGAGGCTGCCGCCGGAGCGGCGTGGGCTCGGTTACGTGCCGCAAGAAGGTGCGCTGTTCCCACATCTCAGTGTTGCCGAGAACGTCGCGTTCGGGCTCCGTCGCGATCAACGGCGAGGTTCGACCGTTGGTGACTTGATCGAACTGGTCGGCCTCAGTGGCTTCGAGCGCCGCTATCCGGATCAGCTGTCCGGTGGCCAACAGCAGCGCGTCGCGCTTGCCCGCGCGCTCGCCGTCCAGCCGAGCCTGATCCTGCTCGACGAGCCGTTCTCGGCGCTCGATCCGGAACTACGGACATCGATTCGAAACGACGTGCAGAACATCTTGCACAACGCAAATGCAACGGCGCTGTTGGTCACCCACGACCAGGACGAGGCGCTCTCGTTCTGCGACACGGTGGCAGTGCTCCGCGGCGGACGGATCATCCAACATGCGGCACCGCACGATCTCTACACCAATCCGGTCGACGAGGACTTGGCCGGGTTCGTCGGCGAGGTCAACCTACTCGACGGCATCGTCGGCGGGTCTGGCGCTGACACGGCGCTCGGACACGTCGAGCTCCGTCGCGCACCCGCTGGATCCGACGGACGGCTCCTGTCCGTGATGTTGCGTCCGGAGCAGATCCACGTCAGCACCGATCTGTGCACCGCCGGCGCGCCGGCGGTCGTCGTGGCGTCGTCGTTCCACGGTCAACACACACGGCTGACGCTCGAGTGTGCCGCGGCGGTCGGGACATCATCGGCTCGGGGATCGTCGGTTCAGACAGTGACGGCGCTGTCCAGTCGTGGCTCACCGATCGAGGTCGGCGCGCATGTCGTGCTGACGACTCGGGGAACGGGCATCGCCTGGGAACGGGAACTGTCAGACGATCGCAGCTGAGTCAGTTCGTTCGCGAGCAGATGCCCCGTCGCTCGATCCGCACGACCGGTGGGCCAGGTATCCGACACCGATCACGGCGACGATGTCGCCGATGCTGAACACGTTGGCCAACGGCCATCCGGAAGGAATCGCGAACACGTCTCCCAGCCAGGCCAGCGTGGCATGGTCGATGTGGCCCGTGTTGGTGAAGCCGGGTTCAGTCGTCAGGCCGGCAGCTCGCATCGCCGCTGTGCTCGCCGGCATGACGCCGCCGTTGGCAGCGATCGCGGCCAGGTTGAGCGCGCCGCCGACGCAGATCACGGCAACGCCGGGCAGCCGCCGATTGGCGAACACGAACCCGGCCGCGAGCGCATAGCTGGCGAGCTGAGCCACGTGGCCGAAGCTCTGCGAGACGTCCCAGGGGCCGCTGACGAGTGCCGTCTGCAGCAGGATCGATGCCCATGCCAGCCACGGTCGGGCGACGGAGAGGTCAGCCAGTCGGCTGACTTTGCCGCCGCTGAGGCGCACCGAGGAGATTGCCAACAATGAGCAGACGATGATGATCATCAGGTGAGCTCGAGCGCGAACGGGATTCCCGCCGGGTGCTCGGCGAGCCACGTGGCTGCCGCGCCGGCTGCCATTGGACGGGCGATTGCATATCCCTGGACCAGATCGCATCCGAGCGCGCGCAATTGGTGGATCGTCTCGACGCTCTCGACACCTTCGGCCACCGACCGCAGGCCGAGCGATCCGCAGAGATCGATGATGGTCCGGATGACGAGGAAGTTGCGGCCGTCGTTGGTCATGTTGTGGATCAGTGATTGGTCGATCTTCAGCGTGTCGACCGGTGTGTTCAACAGGCGCGAGAACGACGAATAGCCGGATCCGAAGTCGTCCATCGCCATCCCGACGCCGAGTGCGCGCAGTTCGCTGATCACCTCGGTGGCGACCTCTTGCTGGACGGCAAAAGCGCTCTCGGTCAGCTCGATCTCCAACATGCTCGGGGCCAGATCGTGCTCGGCGAGCAGACGTTGGACCGTCGCCGGGAAGTGACGATGACGCAGGTTGCGGGTCGAGACGTTGATCGCGATCCGCAACTCCGGCATCGTTGACATCAGGAGTGCAGAGTCCTTGCACGCCAGTTCGAGAACCCGCTCGGTGATCGCGTCGATCAGATCCGTGTGCTCGGCAACGGCGATGAATTCGTTCGGCATCACCGCCCCGAGCGTCGGGTGCTCCCACCGCAGCAGTGCTTCGAACGCCTCCACCCTGCCGGTTCGCACGTTCACCTGCGGCTGGTAGGCGAGCCACAGTTGGTTGTCCTGAAGAGCCGTGACGAGATCGGCGAGCAGCGAGATCCGGCCGCCGCTCGTTTCGCCACCGTGGTGGGCGGTGTGCACCTCGACGATGGTGTGGTTGCGCTTGGCCCGGTACATCGCCAGATCTGCGTGACGAAGGATCTCCTCGGAGGTGCTGTACGCACGGTCGAGCAGGGCACCACCGATCGATGCCGACGTCGATATCGGGAAGCCCTTGATCTCCATCGGCGCCGAGAGGCGTTCGGCGAGTTCCTCGGCTCGGGTCCTCACCACGGCGACGTCGGAGATGTCGGGGAAGAACACCGCGAACTCGTCGCCGCCGAGCCGGGCAGCGACAGCACCCTCCGATCGGTCGAACTCGAGCAACTCGCCGACGCGACGCAGCACCTCGTCACCGATGTGATGACCGAGTCGGTCGTTGAGGCTCTTGAACCCGTCGAGGTCGAGCAACAGGATGCAGCCGCGCGATGCCCTCGCGGCCGACGTGGCCAGATGGCCGTTGACGTGATCGTGGAACGCGGGAGCATTGAGCAGTCCGGTCAGATGATCGTGGCCCGAGCGATGCTCGCGCTCGAGTGCTCGACAGGCGCTGTTGTAGACGAGGAACGCGATCAGTCCGAGGAGGGGCACGGTGACGAGACTGAAGTCGGCCGAGATCACGAACAGTGGCGACAGGACGAGGAGGGCCCCATCGGCCGAGCCTGCCAGACCTGACGCGCGGCGCAGGACCGACACCACCGACAGGCCCAGATTCAGGGCAATCGCGATGCATGTCAAGATGCTGTTGGTGGCGAAGATCACCACCGCAGCGACAACGATCGCGACCATTCGGCCGGGAGGGAATGCGGTGCGCATGGCGATCGGCGCGCCGGAGCCGGCGACAGTGAGGACGACGGTCGCGGCGAAGAGCGCCAACACCGTTTGTGCTGCATTGAAGCAGGTCCGTCGCAAGCCCTTGCGGTGGATCAGATCAGGGAGCACACTGGCGATGGCCATCGACGACATCGCCAGCGTCGGTGAACCGAGGAGCAGGAGTGCGAAGCCGAATGCCCAGCCAGGCGTGACTTCTCCGGCATCTTTGAGGCGCAGCCAT
This sequence comes from Actinomycetota bacterium, assembly GCA_043746045.1. GTDB lineage: Bacteria > Actinomycetota > Acidimicrobiia > Acidimicrobiales > Ilumatobacteraceae > WLMZ01. Next base: position 5,483 of record JAYTRT010000673.1, read on the forward strand.
CCAACGCTGCTCAGCTCTCCGATGGTCAGCAAGCACGCGAACATCGCGACAGCAGGCCAGTTGGTCGGCCGCTGCCAGGAGTCGTGTTCGATGAAACCGGCGGCGACCCAACTGGCCAGGCCGGCCACGACCACCGTCACGACGTAGCGGTCGAGCGCGCCGAGCCGTGTCGTGGGTCGGACTCGGGCCTCGGGAGCGCTCACGGGGCTCTCATCCCGTCACGCACGGCGAGGTGTCGCTCGACCACCGGTCAGCGCCACTTGTAGGGGGCTCCCAGCGTTCCGACGAGGGCAATGATCGACGCGATCACGACGCCCAATCGGTAATGCTGGTTCCTGATGGTTGCGCGCCGGCGACGCTGATTTTCCGACTTCGTCACGGTCGAGTCACCACTTTCGCGTCCGGCACGAACCGGTGCGCCTGACCGCCCCATGAAATCGACCATCTTCAACTGGAACCTGAACATCGAATTGACCTCTCATCAGAGGCTCCTTCCGCCACAGGCCCGCCGGCCCACAAATCGATGCACTCATGTTGACAGAGCACGAGGGCCCGCAGTGGCAAGGTTCGGGCAAGACCGATCACGTTCTGGTGTCGCTCTCCGTGGTCGTTCGAGCAGGTTGAGTGTGGGCTGTTTGCGGTCAGTCAGGCAGGATTTCGGACCCACAGGGGGCGCAACGATGCACGCTGGATGACGTAGAAGACGCCGACGACAAAGATTCCGGCGAGATCGATCCCGACACACGCGGCAACGTACGGCGCGGCGTACACCACGGTGCGTAAGCCAGTCGCATCGATCGACTTCCAGAGGACGAACATCAACAATCCGAACACGCCGACGGCAGCGGCGAAGACCAGTGGCCTCGACGTCGTCGGATCGACGGCGCTACCGGCGTCCGCTCCGTGGCTGCGGTGGTAGATCGCGAGCACCGCTGACGTGGCGCTGAACCAGCCGAGCGTCACGAAGTACGCCCCGATGGTGTCGCTCGGACGATGCCATCCGGACGAGAGCACGGCGGTCCCGAAAGCGGTGGAGACCAAGGCTGCGACGACTGCTGCAGGGCGGCCGAGGTGTTTCGGCGCGACCATCACCAGACCCAACGAGATCGCCATCCCGATCGTCGTGTGTCCACTCGGGAAGGTGTTGTAGCCGACACCACCGAAGTTCCCGAGGTTCGGCCGCGTCAGCACCTTCATCTTGAGGATCTCGGTCGTGAGCACAGCGCCGGCCATCGCGACTCCGACGGCAACGGCCAGAGTCCTGCGTCGGCGCGCCAGCGCGACGATCACGAGCGCGCCGCCGACCAAGAACAGCGATGCGACGGAGACGGTGCCGAGCAGTCGATCCGTGCGTCGTGTGGTCGCTGCGGTGACGGCATCACGACGGTTGAAGGCAACACCGTCGATGCGCTGACCGAGATGTGTGCGAATCGCGATCACGTACACGATGATGACGATCAACGCGCTGGCGAGCGCTGTCACGGCGAGTCGTACGACACGGTTGTCGGCGCGGTCGTCGGGCACGCCGCAACGGTAGCGGCCGAGGATGTTCGAACCAGAGCGAGCGTTCAGGGCGCGTTCGGTTCAGATCGAACTCCCAGTGTCTGTTGAGCACTCAGTGAGATCGCAACCCGATGATCTCAGTCATGAACACGACACTGCTCGACCGGCCGATCATCACCGAAACCGATTTCGATCGCGCACCTCAGCACTCCGAAACATCATCCGAGTCACCCGGACAGCGTTGGCGACGACCGTGGCGGGGACGGGCCGACGACGCCCGATGGGTCCGCCCGGCGCTGATCACGCTGTTGGTCGCGACCGCAGGTCTGTACCTCTGGGGCCTCGGCGCGTCCGGCTGGGCGAACTCGTTCTACTCGGCGGCCGCACAGGCCGGTTCGCAGAGTTGGAAGGCGATGTTCTTCGGCTCCAGCGACGCTGCCAACTTCATCACGGTGGACAAGCCGCCGGCCGCACTGTGGATGATGGCGCTCTCGGTCCGGATGTTCGGCCTGAACTCGTGGAGCCTGTTGGTTCCCGAAGCGTTGATGGGTGTGGCCTCGGTCGGTGTGCTGTGCGCCACCATCAAGCGTTGGTTCGGCGCCGGCGCCGGGCTGATCGCCGGTGCGGTACTGGCCCTGACTCCGGTGGCCACGCTGATGTTCCGGTTCAACAACCCTGATGCGATGCTCGTGCTTGTTCTCGTCGTCGCGGCCTACTGCGTGACACGAGCATTGGAGGCGGCGTCGACGAAGTGGATCTCGGTTGCTTTCGCGCTCGTCGGACTCGGGTTCCTGACCAAGATGATGCAGGCGCTGTTGGTCCTACCGGCCTTCGGCATCGTCTACCTTTTGGCTGCACAGAGCCCGCTCAGGCGTCGGCTGTGGCAGCTCGTCGTTGCCACGGGCGCGTTCCTCGTCGCCGCCGGTTGGTGGGTGGCCGTCGTCGAACTGGTCCCCGCATCGATGCGTCCGTACGTCGGCGGATCCACGAACAACAGCATCATCAACCTGATTCTCGGCTACAACGGTTTCGGTCGGCTGACCGGCAACGAGACCGGCAGCACCAGTACGACCGGGCGCTGGGGTGCAACGGGCCTCCTGCGGCTGTTCAACACCGAGTTCGGCGGACAGGCATCGTGGCTGATTCCCGCAGCGGTGTTGCTGCTCGTCGGTGGCATCGTGCTTTGCGGACGTGCATCACGTACTGACCGGAATCGCTCGGCGCTCGTGCTCTGGGGCACATGGCTGATCGTCACGGCGCTCACCTTCAGCCTCAGCAAGGGCATCATCCACCCCTACTACACCGTGGCTCTCGCGCCTGCGATCGGTGCGCTGATCGGTATCGGCGCGACGATGATGTGGCGCCGACGGTCGAGTCGCGTGGTGCGGATCGCAATGGCGGCCATCGTCGGAGCCACTGCAGCGTGGGCGGTCATGCTGCTCCGCCGGACACCCTCGTGGAACGCATGGCTGGTTCCCGTCGTCATCGTCGCCGCTTCGATTGCCGTCGTCGGCCTCGTCGGGCCGGAGATGTTGCGGCGTCGGGGCAGCGCGATCATCATCGGCGCTGTCCTGATCGCCTCCCTGGCCGGACCAACGGCGTATTCGGTGGCGACTGCAGCGGCTGCCCAGTCGGGTGCGATCCCGTCTGCCGGCCCGTCGTCGGGTCGCGCAGCAGGAGCGCGAGGCGGATTCGGCGCAGGAACACTGCCCGGTGGTTTCGCCGGCGGCCCGGCACAGGGCGGCACCCGGCCAACAGCGGGGGCAACTGGCGCAGCGCCGACCGGCACCCCGACCGGCATGCCGACCGGAATTCCGACCGGCGCACGCTTGGGTGGTGGCGGCAACGTTCTCGCGTCGAGCACACCAAGTGCCGCGTTGACGACTCTGCTGTCGACCAACTCCGGGAACTACACCTGGGTCGCCGCAACCGTCGGTGCGAACTCCGCCGCTGGGTACCAACTGGCCACCGGCGACCCGGTGATGGCGATCGGCGGGTTCAACGGCAGCGATCCGTGGCCGACACTGGCAGCGTTCCAGCAGTACGTCGCCAACGGCCGGATCCACTACTTCATCAGCGGTGGTGGTGGCGGGGGCGGCGCCGGCGGACAGGGTGGAACCGGCGCCACCAGTACCAACGTCTCCAGCCAGATCACAGCCTGGGTCACCGCTCACTACACGGCGACGACCATCGGGGGCACCATCGTCTACGATCTCGCGCCGTGACAACCCGCGCCCGTCTGGACGACATCGAGTCGATCAAACAACTCAAGGCCCGTTACTTCCGGACGATGGACACGAAGGACTGGGCTGGTCTCGCAACAGTCTTCGCCGCCGACGCGCAGATCGACATGACGGGTGAGGGGGCCCGAGCGATCCAGACGCTCGACGAGTTCCTCCCGTATCTGCAGGCCAGCGTCGGTCTGGCTGTCACGGTGCACCACGGGCACATGCCCGAGATCGAACTGACCTCGGACGACGATGCAACGGGAATCTGGGCGATGGAGGACGAGCTCTGGTTCCCAGACGGTTCACCGGTGCGGCACCTGCACGGATACGGCCACTATCACGAGACCTACCGCCGAGTCGGCGGCGTCTGGACCGTCACTTCGATGCGGCTCAGCCGCCTACGTCGGGACATCGATTTCGCCGCGGGCGCTTGAATCGCCCGGTGCCTCTCCAGCGCCTTCTCCCGCGCCTTCACCCGCCTCCTTTGTCGTCAGATCGGCACGGAGGTCGCGGGTGAGGGTGAGGTAGAGCAGCGCAGCAAGGACGCTGACCGCAGCGAAGATCGCAATTGCGACCCGGGCGCCGGTCAATGCAGCCAGGCCGCCGGCAGCGAGGTTCGAGATCGTGATCACCAGGGTCACGATGCCGAAGTCTCCCGCCAGGATCCGACCTCGGACATGGTCGGGCGCGCGTCGTTGCAGCCCGTACGTCGACAACGTCCACTGTGCACCGCCGCCGAGGTGAGCGACAAGGACCAGCGGCGCGGCGATCGCCAACGTGGGCGCGATGCTCAGTCCCATGTAGCAGACGCCGAACGCGAGACCTGCGCACCCGCAGAGCAGCAGGACGCGAGCCAATGACGGTCCGACCAACCTCGCGGCGATCAACGGTCCGGCGGCGACTCCCAAGCCGCGAGCTGCGAGCAGCAACCCGGTCGCTCCGTCGCCGCCGTGAAGGTCGTGAGTCGCCAGAACTGCGAGCAGACCGACGATTCCTGCG
>JAYTRT010000674.1:0-3294 GCA_043746045.1 Actinomycetota bacterium
GGGTCGGCGAGATCGGCGACATTGCGGGTGACGCTGCCTTTGCGCAGCGCGTCAGCGAGCGCCTTGCGGATGATGCCGTGAATGATCCGCACCGTCTTCGGCGCGAGCCCTCCGCCTTCTCCATTGCGTGGGCCATCGCGCAACAGGTGCGCGTAGAACGTGTCGAGGTCTTCGGGCTGCAACTTCTGCAGTGGGATCGAGCCAATGCGCGGGATGACGTGAGTGAGCACGTTGTTGCGGTACGAGCTGAACGTCGACGGGCGAATCTGCGCCTGCTTGGTCGGTAGCCACCGCTCCAGTAGGTAGTCGCCGAGCGTGATCCGGTCGGGCGCGCGGTAGTCGCCGTCGTGCATCCGCTTGACGAGCTCGCCGAGAACCTTCTCGGCGCCCTTGCGAGTCTTGCCGGCGGCATGCCAGCGATGTCGCTCGCGCCCCGTCGCCGGGTCGAAGCCTTCGTAGATGACGGCGTAGTAGCGGTTGCCCTTGCGGGCCACGTGTCCCCTCATGGCATACACCTCGTGATCGTTGGTGACGTTTGGTGCGCCCTGCGGAACTTGCACGCTCGGCGGCTCTCGGCCACCGGGTTACCGCCAGACAGGCGGGTCTCCCAGGCGTTCACGGGCGACGAGGCGCACGCCATGAATGGATTGTACGCCCGCGCGCAAGACCCAGGTTTCTGGGCCTTTCGTGCTGCGGGTAGGCCAAAGCGCCCTCTGTAGGACTCGTGGAGACCGTCGTCGCTCCCCGATGCAGGCTCCACCGTCCCGTACTTGACCGAGATGTGTCGCGAAGCGGTGCCGTCGGAGGAGGGGTCAATGAAAGAGATGAACGAAAGCTCACCGCCTACTTCGAGCACTGCGCCGGACTTCCTCACTGTCGAGGAGGCAGCGGAGGTGCTGCGCCTCGGTCGCACCGCCGCATACCGCGAGGCGCGCAAGTACGAGGCGAGCAACGGCGCCACAGGCATGCCTGTCGAGCGATTCGGCAAGCAGTTCCGCGTCCCGCGCTATCCCATTGAAGCCAAGCTCGGCGGACCCATCACCTGGCCGCTCCCGTCGGCCAAAGCAGCAGAGGCAACACCTCCGGCCAGCAAGGCACGAACCAGTCGACGCCGCCCACCGCGCGGCGACGAACCGCCGCGCCTGTTCTCGGTGTAGTCGCCATGCCCCTGCAGCTCAACCACACCCAACCCCACGGCACTTCATGGATAGACGAGTGCACGGACGCCCCAGGGAGTTCCCGATGACCGTACGCGTGGCCACCCTCAAGGGCGCCGATGCCGGCGCCTACTACGTCGAGCAGCTTCCGAACTACTACCTCCAATCTGGCGAATCGCGAGGCGTCTGGCTCGGCGATGGAGCACAGCTCCTCGGCCTGAGCGGCGAGGTCGAGGACGACGCCTTTATCGCGCTGATGGGCGGGCTCGCCCCGTCACGCCCCGACCGTTACCTCGGCCGCGTCTACGACGACAAGTCGGTGCGCGGCTTCGACGTCACGTGCTCGGCGCCGAAGTCGGTGTCGGTTCTGTTCGCGCTCGGCGACGTCGGCATCCGACGGCAAGTCCTCGCCGGCCACGACGCTGCGGTCGCCGCGCTCGCCGGGTGGATCGAACGGCACGCACACACCCGCTATCGCATCGCGGCGAGGTCGCGACCGTCGACGCACAGGGCATCGTGGCCGCCGCATTCCGGCAGCACACCAGCCGCGCGCTCGACCCTCAGCTGCATACCCACCTCGTGATCCCGAACCGAGTGAAGTCGCCCGACGGTCGATGGCTCGCTCTCGACGCACGACTGATCAAGCACGATCAGCAGTCGCTGTCGGCGATGTACCACGCCGCGCTGCGCAGCGAACTGACCTACCGCCTCGGTGTCCGCTGGAACGTTCCCGAGCACGGGATCTCCGAGGTCAGCGATGTCCCCGAGGAGATCCTCGCCGAGTTCTCCAGCCGCACTGCCGACGTCCGCCGGCGGATCGACGCCAAGCTCGACCGATTCCTCGAGACCATGGGTCGCGAGCCGACACCACGCGAACGGTGGCGGCTTGAACGTGAGGCCGCGATCGACTCCCGCCCCGCCAAAGCCCATTCGCTCGACGCCGCCGTGCTGCACAAGCAGTGGGCAGAACAGGTACGCGCCCTCGGGCACGAACCAGAACGGGTACTCATCGCCGCGCTCGACAGGGTGGCCACACCCGCCGGAATCGAACGGTCGACCGCTCAGGCGATCGTCGATCAGGCATTGGCAACGATGAGCGAACGGCAGTCGACGTGGCGCCCCACGCAACTCCACCGCGAGATCGGTGCAGCGATCCCCACCGAGACAGGTATCGACGCCGACCGGCTGGTCCGCTGGATCGACCGCGTCGTCGACGACACCACCGCGTCGCGATGCATCGACTTGTCGAAGCCGATCCCCAAAGATGCACTGCTCCGCAACGACGGCCGCCCGGTGTCCGAGTCGGTGCTCGACCGTGCCCTCACCACCCAGGCGATCCTTGACCAGGAGGCCGATCTCATCGCCTGGGCCGATCAACGACTCACCTACGACGGCGCCGACAAGCCGGCCGCCATCGCTCGCAGCACGATTGAGCTGAACCCGGCCCAGGGACAGGCAGCGGCTGCAGTCGCAGGGGGTGATGACCTCGTCCTCGTCGTCGGCCCTGCCGGCACCGGCAAGACCACCGCACTCGCACCAGCCGTCGCCCAACTCCGTGCCGACGGTCGAGCCGTATTCGGCGTCGCCCCCTCGGCGACGGCAGCAGAAGTACTCGCCAACGAGACCGGCGTACAGGCCGACACACTCGACAAGCTCCTCATCGAACACCGCCTCAACCGACCCCCCGAACGTCGCTACGACCTCCCGGTCGGCGCGACCGTGATCGTCGACGAAGCCGGGATGACGCCCACCGCCAAACTCGCCGAATTGGCCGACCTCGCCGACATCAAGGGTTGGCGCATCGCGCTCGTCGGCGACCCACTGCAGTTCTCCGCCGTTGGACGCGGCGGCATGTTCGGACTGCTCGTCGACACGTTCGGCCCAGTCGAACTCGACCGTGTCCACCGCTTCGACAACGACTGGGAACGCGACGCCAGCCTCCGCCTGCGGCGAGGTGACGTCGAAGTCGGCGAAATCTACGACGCCAACGCCCGACTGCACGGCGGCACCCAGACCGAGATGGAACGAGCGAGTGTCGCCCGTTGGTGGGAGCTGCGTCAACGCGGTAAGTCGCAGCTGCTGATGACGCCGACGAACGAAGCGACCGAGCGCCTCAACCAACGCTGCCAACAGACCC
>JAYTRT010000675.1:0-10194 GCA_043746045.1 Actinomycetota bacterium
GCAACAATTTGCCGAAGGGGGCATAGTGGCGAAGTTTGGTGACACGGGAGAACTGCTCAAGTGCTCGTTCTGCGGTAAGTCGCAGAAGCAGGTCAAGAAGCTCATCGCTGGACCGGGGGTCTACATCTGCGACGAGTGCATCGACCTGTGCAACGAGATCATCGAAGAAGATCTGACCGAGTCGAGCGAGCTTCGTTTCGAAGAGTTGCCGACACCACGCGAGATCCGTTCGTTCCTCGACGAGTACGTCGTCGGTCAGGACGAAGCCAAGAAGATCCTCTCCGTCTCGGTGTACAACCACTATCGGCGGATCCAGCACCAGCAGTCGTCGGCCGTTGGTCGGCGTGACGAAGTCGAGTTGGCGAAGAGCAACATCCTGCTCCTCGGTCCCACCGGCTGCGGCAAGACCCATCTCGCGCAGACACTGGCGCGGATGCTCAACGTCCCGTTCGCCGTGGCCGACGCGACGGCACTGACCGAAGCCGGTTACGTCGGCGAGGACGTCGAGAACATCCTCCTCAAGCTGATCCAAGCCGCTGACTTCGATGTCAAGAAGGCCGAGACCGGCATCATCTACATCGACGAAATCGACAAGATCGCGCGGAAGAGCGAGAACCCCTCGATCACCCGCGATGTCAGTGGCGAGGGCGTGCAACAGGCCTTGCTGAAGATCCTCGAAGGCACGGTTGCGTCGGTCCCGCCGCAGGGCGGCCGCAAACACCCCCATCAAGAATTCATCCAGATCGACACCACCAACGTGCTGTTCATCTGTGGTGGAGCGTTCAGCGGTCTCGAGCCCATCATCGAACAGCGAATCGGCCACAAGGGAATGGGCTTCAACGGCACGGTCCGCTCCAAGGCCGACAAGGATCCCGGTCTGCTCTTCACCCAGGTGCTGCCCGAAGACCTGCTCAAGTTCGGGATGATCCCCGAGTTCATCGGTCGTCTCCCGATGATCGGCGCCGTGCGCAGCCTCGACCACGAGGCCCTCGTCAAGATCCTCGTCGAGCCGAAGAACGCGCTCGTCAAGCAGTACCGCAAGGTGTTCGAATTCGAGGACGTCGAGCTGGAGTTCACCCCGGACGCGTTGACGGCGATCGCCGACCAGGCGCTGCTGCGTGGAACTGGCGCACGTGGTCTGCGTTCGATCATCGAAGAGGTGTTGCTGAACACGATGTACGAACTGCCGGGCCGCACCGATGTCGGCCGGGTCACGATCGACGAGGACACCGTTCGCAACAAGGTCAACCCGACGATGGTCCCGCGCGAGCCCGCTCGCACGGCGCGCCCGCGTCGCGCTGCCAGCTGACCCCGCTCGTGGACTTCCAGCAGGCACTCGCCCACCTCGACGCGCGCGCCGACTACGAGAAGTCGGGCACGATCACCGAACCCTCGCTCGAGATCATCCAGCGCCTGCTGTCAGTGATGGGTGATCCGCAGACGACGTATCCGGTGATCCACGTCACCGGCACCAACGGCAAGGGCAGCACGTCGCAGATGATCACCCGGTTGCTGATGGCGCACGGCTTGACGGTCGGGACGTACAGCAGTCCGCACCTCGAGCAGGTCAACGAGCGGATGACGTACAACTGCGAGTTGATCAGTGACGAGGATTTCGCCGAGCAGGTCGGTGCCGTTGCCGATCTCGAGCTGCTCGCCGGTGTGATTCCGAGTTACTTCGAGATCTTGACCGCCGCGGCGTTCCGCTGGTTCTCCGATCTGGCTGTCGATGTGGCGGTCGTCGAAGTCGGCCTGCTCGGTCGTTGGGATGCGACCAACGTCGTCGACGCGCAGGTTGCAGTGGTCACCAATGTCGCGCTCGACCACACCGAGTTCGCCGGGCCCGACAAGATCGACATCGCTCGCGAGAAGGCTGGCATCATCAAGTCCGGCAGCGCCGTCGTGTTGGGCGAGACCGATCCCGATCTGGTCGAGGTGTTCAAGGCTGCGGGTGGTGCCGTGGTGCTCGAACGGGGCGAGGACTTCGACGTGCTCGAGAACAACCTCGCAGTCGGTGGCCGCATGCTGGATCTGCGGACCCCGACCACGGTGTACACCGAGGTCTACGTGCCGTTGAACGGCCAACATCAGGGCGACAACGCAGCGTGCGCGCTGACGGCCGTGGAAGCATTTTTTGCGGCGCCGGTCGCCGAAGAACTGGTGATCGAAGGCTTCGCCGAAGTGCAGATGCCCGGACGCTTCGAGGTGCTCAACCACCTCCCGCTCGTCATCGTCGATGGCGCTCACAACCCAGCTGGCGCCGACACCTGCGCGCAGGTCTTCTTCGAGGACTTCCATCCTGAAGGCCAGCGAATTCTGATCGTCGGCTGCCTGCGCGGACGGGATCCGGTGCAGTTGCTCAGTGCATTGCGCGCCGACGAGTACGACAAGGTCTACTGCTGTACCGCTCCGTCACGACGCGGTATGCCGGTACAGGAGCTGGCCGCCGCCGCTCGCTCGATCGGCTGCGACGACGTGGTCGAGGTGCCGACCGTCACCGCGGCTTGCGAACGCGCCCTGAACAATTCGACGGTCGACGACGCGATCGTCGCGACCGGCTCGTTGTACGTGGTTGGCGAGGCCCGCCCGTTCATGCTGCGTCGGCGGATGGCATGACACCCGCCACACCCGCCACGCCTCATGGGAGTCGACGTGCGCGGCGGTAGCGTTGCTGCCTATGTCTGATCGCACGCTTGTCCTGCTGAAGCCCGATGCCGTTGAACGAAAGCTCGTCGGAGAGATCGTCGGACGGTTCGAGGCCAAGAACCTGACGATCGTCGCGATGGAGCTGCGCCAGCTGGATCAGGACACCCTCGCCCGTCATTACGCCGAGCATCAGGGCAAGGGCTTCTATGCCGATCTGGTCGAGTTCATGTCGCGTGGACCCGTCGTCGCGATGGTCATCGAGGGCCCGGAAGACACCTGGGAGGTCGTCCGCAACCTCGTCGGCGCGACCAACCCGCGCAAGGCCGACGCCGGCACGATCCGCGGCGATCTGGGCATTCTGTTCACCGAAAACCTCGTTCACGGCAGCGATTCGCTGGACTCGGCCACTCGCGAAATCGGCATCTTCTTCCCGAATCTGTAGCAAACCACCGACCCGCTAATGTGGGCGCAAATGCCTCGGGAAAGGCCCAGCATGGCACGCAACAATCCGCTCGCCCTCGGCCGCGACCTCGCGATCGACCTCGGCACGGCAAACACTCTGATCTACGCACGTGGCCACGGCATTGTCCTCAACGAGCCGTCCGTCGTGGCGATCAACATCAACGACGGCCGTCCGGTCGCTGTTGGTCTGGAAGCCAAGCGGATGCTCGGACGCACACCCGGCCACATCAAAGTGGTCCGCCCCCTCAAAGACGGTGTGATCGCCGACTTCGACGTCTGCGAGAAGATGCTCCGCTACTTCATCCAGAAGGTGCACGCGAGCAAGTGGAGCAAGCCGAGGATGGTCATCTGCGTGCCATCAGGCATCACCGGTGTGGAGCAACGCGCCGTGCAGGACGCGGCCGAGTTCGCTGGTGCGCGCAAGCCCGTCCACATCATCGAGGAGCCAATGGCTGCGGCCATCGGCGCCGACCTGCCGGTGCACGAGCCGAGCGGCAACATGATCGTCGACATCGGAGGCGGCACGACCGAGGTCGCGGTGATCTCGCTCGGTGGCATCGTCACTGCGCAGTCGGTGCGCATCGCCGGCGACGAATTGGACGATGCGATCCTGCAGTTCCTGAAGAAGGAGTTCTCGCTTGCGGTCGGCGAGCGAACCGCCGAGGAAGTCAAGCTGCACATGGGTTCGGCGTGGCCCCTCGACGAAGAGTTGACGGCCGACATCCGTGGCCGCGACCTGATCAGCGGCCTCCCGCGAACCCTTGAGATCACCACCGAGCAGATCCGTGAAGCCATCGCCGAACCGGTTGCGGCCATCGTCGACGCGGTCAAGACCACGCTCGACAAGACACCGCCGGAACTGGCCGCCGACATCATGCAACAAGGGATCACCATCACCGGTGGTGGGGCGCTGTTGGCCGGCCTCGATCAACGTCTCTCTCACGAGACGGGAATGCCCATCCACATCGCTGCCGAGCCGCTGTACAGCGTCGTCATCGGGTCCGGGCGGGCCCTCGAGAACATCGACGCAATGCGCGGGTTGCTGTCCCAGGGTGGCGACGACTAGTCGCTCCCTGCTCTCACTGTGCCCGTCTACACCGTCAATCGCCGACGTGCGATCATCCTCCTTTTCCTTTCGTGCATCCTGCTCCTCACACTGGATCTGCGCGGGAACCCACTGATCGACCGGATGCGTTCGACGTTCTCGAGCGTGCTGACACCGTTCGAGACCGCGGGGGAGGTGATTGCGAATCCGATCCGTAACGCGTGGCACGGGGCCACCGATTACCAGCACCTCAAGCGCGAGAACGAAGCACTCCGCGATCAGATCGCTCGCCAGACCGGTGACGACTTCGCCGCCCGCGCGGCGTACGGCGACTATCAGGACCTGCTGTCGCTGAACGGCATCACGGCCAGCTATCCAACGGTCACCGCGCGTGTCGTCGGGGGAGCACCGGGCAACTTCGAACAGACCATCGAGATCGACCGGGGCAGCCAGGACGGCATCTTCGTCGGGAATGCCGTCGTCAACGGTGCGGGCCTTGTCGGCAAGGTGACCAAGGTCTACCTCGACCGCAGCGTGGTGCTTCTGGTCACCGATGCCAATTACACGATCGAGTGCAAGGTCTCCGGTGTCGCTCCGCAACCAGCCACCGTCGGCAGCGATGGATCCGGCGGTTCCAGCACCAGCACCAGTACCGATGCTACGACGCCGAGTGGCGGCAAGGTCAGCGATCTCACATCGACGACGACGACCGTGCCGGCCCCGAGCACCACTGCGGGTTCGGTGACGCCGAACGGCGCGGGCCAGACGACGACATCCGTTGCTGCGGGCGACACGACCACGACGTCGCCGACATCCACCACGGCCGTGCCGAGGCCTGTCGTCCGCGAGACCGGCGCATGCCAGGGGCGCGGGATCGACAAGTTGCCGGTGATGCAATACGTCACCGAGAACCAGGCGTCCGGCCCGATCGGCATCGGCGACGTGATCACGACAACCGGCGGGTCCACGAGTCTTGCCCCGCCGGACCTCGTCATCGGTCAGGTCGTCAACAAGGTGGCTCGCGCCGGGTCGGCCGGACCGCTGCTGGAGATCAAATTGGTGGCCGATCTGAACCATCTCAACTTCGTCCAGGTCGTGCACTATGTACCACCGTCCGAAGTGCCGTCCCGCTAGTGGAGCGATTGTTCCGACGGCCGATCCTGCGCGTCATTCCCGTGGGTCTGATGCTGATTGCACTGCAGCGCACAGCGTTCGCCGACATCCGCCCGTTCGGGGTGTCGATCCAGATCGCACTTGCCCTCTGTGCCGCCGCTGGCGTGCCCGGCGGCGCCGAACGCGGTGCCTGGATCGGGTTCGTGATCGGTGTGATGTACGACCTGGGTACCGCAGCACCGCTCGGCCAACATGCGCTGGCATACGGTCTGGCCGGCTTCACGGCTGGCCTGGTCAATGCTGTGGCAGTCGACCCGCACTGGTGGCTGAAGTTGATCTTCGTCGCGTTGGGTGGTGCGGTCGGGGAGTTCACGGTTCCGGTCGTGCAGACCCTGGTCGGCGATGGGGGTTGGCAGGGACAACGCCTGGGTCGGATCCTGCCGGTCATCGCGATCAGCAGCGCCGTCCTCTCGTACGCGTTCATCCCCCTCGGCCGGTGGTGCCTGGCGATCCGCCGAAAGACCTGGAAGCCGCGCACCGAATGACACCCGCGCGCCACCCCCACCGTCGCCAGCGACAAGGATGTAGGCATGGCAGTCGATAAACGCGCCGCTCGACTCGGCGCGCTCGCCCTCGTCTCGGTGATCCTCCTCGGGGCCGTCGGCACCAGGCTCTGGTTCCTGCAGACGGTGCAACGCCAGGCGCTGCAGTCCAAGGTGAACAGCGGCCAGACGCGAACCCAGATCCTGCTTCCCGAACGCGGCCAGATCTTCGATACGCAAGGGCGGATCCTGGCCACCAACCGGCGAATCCTGACGGTCACCATCGATCGAAGTGTGATTCGGAACGTGGTCAACCGGACCGAGCTGTTCACGCGGTTGTCGGGTCTGCTGAACACGCCGGTCGAGGAGATGGAGCGGCGCTGGAAAGACGTGCAGTACAGCCAGTTCCTGCCGCTGCCCGTGGCCGAGGACGTGTCCGAGGCAACCGTGATCGAGATCGAAAGCCGCAGCGAGGATTATCCCGGGGTGCACGGCGAAGAGGACTGGGCGCGTGTGTATCCGTATGCGCCGCTGGCCAGCCACGTCATCGGCTACATGGGTCTGATCCTGGCCAGCCAGGCCTCTTCCTACCAGAACTTGAACTACCTCGCGACCGAGACCGTTGGCCAGTTCGGCGTCGAGCTGAGCATGGAAGCGACGCTGCACGGCAAGTCGGGCAAGGTCGTCTACCAGGTCGACAGTGCCAACCACGTCGTCAGGGAACTGAGCCGGGTCGAACCGGTGCCGGGCAAGGACGTGCAGCTGACCATCGACCTGAAGGTCCAGCAGTACGCCGAACGGGCGCTGGAAACCGAGCTCGAGAACCAACGCCAGTCCAAAGACACGTCGCAGATGGCCAAGAACCCGCAGGACAAGAAGGGCCTGTACAAGTTCTTGGTTCCCGAGCCCGGCCTGAACTGGACCCTCGACGCCAAAGGCATCGAATACCTCCCGTTCTCGGCACCTGCCGGTTCGGTCGTGGTGATGAACTACGAGACCGGTCAGGTGGTCGCGATGGCCAGCTATCCGAACTTCGACAACCGCTGGTTCACGGTCGGTCTGTCTCAGGCAAAGTTCAAACAACTGTTCCCGGAGCCCGATGCGAACGATCCCAATCGCTCCGACAAATCGATTCTCGTCAATCGCGCGATCCAGGGTCAATACAACCTCGGTTCGACGTTCAAACCGTTCGTTGCGTATTCGGCGATGATGGCCGGGGTGATCGGCCCGACCGAGACGTTCATCGATCAGGGCAGTTGGAAACTGACGATCGACAAGAGCAAATGCAATCAAGGTGTGCGCTGCGAGTACTTCAATGCGCTCGGTCCGTTCGGTGTCCCGGCCGTATACGGTCCCGTCACCGTGGAGAGCGCGCTGGCTGTGTCGAGCGACGCGTTCTTCTATCGCCTCGGCGAATTGATGTACAACAAGGATCACACCCTGCTCGGCGACGAGTTGCGCAGCTTCGGGTTCGGCTCGAAGACGGGCATCGATCTGCCGTTCGAATTCACCGGCCGAATCCCGACGGCCGAGCTCAAGGCGGCCCTGATCGACAAACATGTCCTGCGCAAGAGCGAATCACGCAGCCTGGTGGTCGGTGACGACGTGCAGTTGGCGATCGGTCAGGGACTGCTCGCCGCCTCGCCGCTGCAGTTGGCGAACGCATACTCGACGATTGCTGACGGTGGCTATCTGCACCGCCCGCACATCATCCAGGCGATCTATCAGGGTGGGGTTCCGACCAGCGCCCCCGGCTACGGCGACTTCAGTTCGGCGACGATCATCCAGTCCTTCGACAAGCCCGAGGTGATTCAGCAGATCGACTTCCCGAAAGCGGTTCACGACCCGATCGTCAACGGTCTGACGAGGGTCATCTACGGTCCCGGAGTCGAATATCCGAAGGGCCGAGCCCATTCGACGACGGGCTTCACGATTTTCAAGAACTACCCGAAGGGCAGCCTGTTGCTGGCCGGCAAGACGGGCACGGCACAGGGCGCGGCGAGCAAGCCGTGGTTCGACTCCTCGGTGTTCGCGGCATACAGCCAAGACACGACGAAGCCCTACACCGTCGTTTCATATCTGGAAAAGGCCGGCTATGGAGCCAAGGCCTCGGCGCCCTTGGTCAAGTGCATGATGGAGGCCCTCGGCGGCACCGGCCCGGTGATGGACGACCCCGTGCTGTCGGACCCCCTCGACCAGACATCGGTACTGCCGGCCCAACCCAACCCACTTGCCGACATGACCTGCGCGATCAATATCTACGACGCGGCATCGACGGTGCGCGACTGATGGCGTTCTCGGTTCTCAGCCGCCGCCCCGATTCGGGGCTCGGCAACGTTCGATCGAGCCCGGGAGATCCGAGCCGGAACGTCGACTGGGTCCTCGTGCTCGTGCAAGCTGCGCTCGTCGTCATCGGCTGTCTGACGATCTATTCGGCGTCGCGCACGAAGGCCACCGGTCAGCACTTGCCGTACGGCTATTCGTTCGTGACCCGGCAGGTGGTGTTCGTGATCGCCGCCGTCGTCGTCATGTTGATCGTGATGAGCGTCGACTACGCGTGGTGGCGCGAGCGGGCCAAGTTCTTCTACGGCGTGACGATGATGTTGCTGGTGATGATCTTCCTGCTCGGCAAGGTCAGCAACGGCGCTCAGCTGAGCTTCAACATCGGACCGATCAACCTCCAACCGGCCGAACTCGCCAAGGTGACGGTGATGCTCGCACTCGCGTCGTTCTTGAGCGAGGACGCATCCGATTCTGTTTCGTACGAACGCTTCGTCGGAGGTCTGTGGCTGGGTGGCATTCCGATCGTGTTGGTCATTCTGCAACCCGACCTCGGGACCTCGTCGGCTCTGGTGGCATTGATGATGGGACTGCTGCTGGTCGCCGGAGCAAAAGCGAAGTACATCGTGATGATCACGGTGCTGGCCGCGAGCACCGTCGGGGCTGCGCTGTTGAGCGGCGTGGTCAAGTCGTACCAGACGATTCGAATCCGGGCCTGGCTCGATCCGAACTCGACCAACCCGAAGCTCGCACAGTTCATCTTCCAGGGCCGCAATGCGCTGCGGGCCACGGCCACGGGGGGTCTGACCGGCAAGGGCTGGCTGGCCGGCCCGATCACGAACGCCAAGGGCGACATCCCGGTGCAGTGGGCAGACTTTCCGTTCAGCGCGATCGGTGAGCAGTTCGGCTTGCTCGGATGCGCGATTCTGCTCGGCCTGTTCGGATTGGCGCTGTTCCGCATCTGGCGGATCGCTCACCTGTCTCGCGACCTCCTCGGCACATACATCTGCGCGGGCGTGTTCACGATGCTGCTGTGGCAGGTGTTCCAGAACGTGGCGATGACGCTCGGGCTGATGCCGATCACCGGGCTGCCCCTGCCGTTCATCTCCTACGGCGGGTCCGGCACTGTGACGTACTTCGCGATGTTCGGGCTGGTCCAGAGCGTGCACATGCGACGCATGCGCTGACTCGCGTTCGACGCGCGATCGACGCGCGATGCCATGTCAGAGACGTCCATCAAGCCTTTCGTGGCACAGATGACCGTAATATGAACGGCAATCGCAGTGCGATGGCGCCGGCCGGGTGAGTCCCAGCGGAGGCAGCCGTAGCGCATCCGCCCCCCGGCCGGTGGGCGAACAGGAAGGGAATGCGTCCATGGACGAAATCAAAAACGACGATCTCGGGTCGGTCGACCGCGCCCCTGGCACCACGGCCAGCGTCGCCGAAACTGGCTCGGCGGACGGCGGCCAGGTGGTCGCAACGGGTCGCGTGGTCGCCGAGGCCGGTCGCGTGGACGATGGTGGTCCGCCGGCGAATGGTGTTCCAGCCGACGATGGTGGCGGCGACGGGGATGAGGGGCTGGCCGATGACGGGACGCCCCGTCCGATGCGCAAGCGTCGTCGCGGCTCACGGGGTGGTCGTGGCCGGGCCAAGTCGGCCAACGGCGAGCTAGACGAGTTCGATGCCGACGGCTCCGACATTGACGCTGATGACAACGCTGATGACGACACTGATGACGACACTGACGCCGAGACGGGTGCGAGCGTCGCTCGCGACTCAGCGGACGGAGCGGCTGCTCCTGGCGCCTCCCTCGGTGCAACCCCGGCCAAAGCCGTCAAGCAGGCGCGGCCTGCGCGGGCGCCCAAAACGGCCGCGGCAGCCAATCCGGCCGCTGGCGACGATGTGGATGCGACCGGCGAGGGTCAAGACGCCGCCCGGAAGCCGCCGATGGCTGCGCCGGCCCGACCGGCAACAGCGCCGCCGAAGCCGGTGGATCCTTCGCTGAAAAAGGCTGAACCGCGAACGTCTCGCGAACCGAAGGAACCGCGCGAGCCAGGTCAGCCGGCTCGTCAGCGCGCGTCGGCAAAGGCGGCCGACGAGCCAGAA